>JANXAP010000028.1 GCA_025062275.1 Dehalococcoidia bacterium | reverse complement strand
AGGATGATGGCCGTCTCGAGGCCGGTGATGCCCCGCTCGCCCCGCAGGACCTTCTTCATGGCCCTCTTGAGTTTCCTCACTGCGACACCTCCTTTTTCCCTTCGCGCTCGACTTGACGTTATATCGACCCTATTCGGTTGTTTCTTGACATTTTCTGGCTCCCACCTCCTCTGTCCAGCTTTTTCCGTCGGTTACGACTCAGCGGCTGCCCCGAACGTTACAGTGACGACCACTCATTCGCATCGCTTACGGCAGGACGGCGCCGGCCCAGCATCCGTCGCGGCCGCAGTCGGGCAGAGCCCGTCCGGCGATGGAGAGGGGCACCGGCACCTCCCTGCCCCCCTGCAGCACGGCCAGGTCCAGGTGCAGGTGGGCGCAGCCAGGGCCGATGTAGGCCAGGGCGCCCAGATAGGTGCCCGCCGCCACCGCCACCGGCCCGTCCTTGGGACGCAGCGAGGCCGGTATGCTGCCCGGGTCCAGGTGGATGAGGCGCAGGCGGGCCAGGCTGCCATCGGGCAGCGGAAACTCCAGCACCAGCACCGAGCCGGCAGCCGCCCCTGTCACGGCCTGGCCGCCGCAGTAGGCCACAGTGCCGTCGGTCACGGCCACGATGCGCCCCCCCACCGGAGCCCGCACGGGCGTGCCCGCAGTGGGGCCGTCCAGCCGCACCAGGTCTAGGCCGTAGGTGTGGACGCCGTCGTGCAGGCCGCAACGGTAACCGCAGCTCACCTGCCAGCGGCCTGGCACGGGCATGGGCAGGGACAGGGACTCACCGGCCGTGGCGCCGACCGCCCCGGGCACTCTGGCTAGCGGGCCGGGCTCCGACAGGGGCCGCTGCTGTCGTGGTCGACCGCTGCGGACGGCCCGCACGGTGGCGCGGGGGTCGTCGGGGGCAGGGGTGGCCACCTCCAGCCGCCGTCCGGTGGTCGGCGCGGCCGCGGGAGGGGACTGGGCCTCACGCCCCCCGGTCTGGGGCTCGAAGGCGACGTCGGCCGCCGGCTGGACCTGGACCGGAGAGGCCGGGCCGGCGCTGTCCGTCGCCGGGCCGGCAGAAGAGCGAGCGCTGGCGGCGCTGCGGCCCCCTGCCAGGGCACCCACGACGGCGGCCAGCACGAGGCCTCCCAGCACCAGGGCGCCGCCCAGGGCCAAAGCGCCCCGGCAGGACGCCAGGCCACCCCCCTGGGGGGAAGGTCGGGAAGCAGGATCCGGCGTGGCCATCGTGTCCATAGTGGGGACGCACGACGGCCCGCCGCTGTTAGCGGGGGAGGCCGGCGATGGTGACTACGGGTTCAGGCCCTGAGGCAGCACCGCCGCCAGGGCCGTCCCCCGCTCCCGGTCGGACCCCACCACCACGCCGATGAGGTTGCCCTCGGTGTCCAGGAGGGCGGAGCCGCTGCAGCCTGGCTCGGCGGGGATATCGGTCACCAGCATGGGCTGGCCGGTGGACGAGAGGACCTGGCCCAGCACCTTGCCCAGGCGGGGGGCGTCGTCGAAGTGACAGCGAAAGAGGACAGGCCGCCCGTCGTAGTCGCGGGCGCCGGTCAACAGCGTGGGCAGCGAGAGCCGGGGCAGACCGCTGGCCTCGCCGAAGTGGCAGTAGAGGACGGCCACGTCCGAGCTCTCGTAGTCGCTGATCATGCGGCCCTCGCACCAGACGCGGGCCTCCACTCGCCGCGCCCGCACGGTGGTGCCGGAGTCCAGCACGTGCCCGGCGGTGAGGATGACGTAGCCATCGGGGAGCAGACGGACCACCATCCCCGTGCCCCGCGACACCTGTATCAGAGGGCCATGGCCTCTGGGGGCCGTCGCCTCGATGATGGTGGTGTTGCGTTGTATCAGCTCGAGGGCCAGCTGCGTGGGCTGTGGCGGCGGCGACGGCAGGGGGGTGGGCGTGGGGCCGACGGTGGGTGGCGCCTCTTCCCTCAACACCTCCAGCTCCGGCACCGGCGGCAGCTCACGCTGGAAGGCCACCACCGCTATCAGGCCCACCATCCCCGCCAGGGCCATCGCCAGGAGCCAGACCAGCAGGCGCATTCGCCCCACCTCAGCCGCGGGCCTCGGCCTCCCGGGCTGGCAGCACCTCCACCCAGGCGTCGCGGCAGGCGGGGATGCCGCACTGAGGGTCCGACACGCCCCTGGGCACCAGGACGTGGGCCTCGGGCCAGAACATCGCTACTGTGCCCGGCCGCCCCACCATTCCCCTGGCCAGGGCCAGGTCGATGATGGCGCGGACGTTCTCCACCCCGAACTTGTGCACGGTCACACCCATTGACCAGACGAAGACGGCCCTCCCGGCGTTAACATACAGGCGAGTGAACTCCGGCATATCCTCGCGGGTGGTCCCCAGGCCCGCCCCAGGTCCTCCCAGGAGATGTCGGCCGAGGCGAAGCGCCTTTGCCAGCCGCCACCCACCTTACGCCCGCCCTCCTGCGGGGGGAGAAGGCCTTGCACACCAAGTATACGCAGGCCTGGCCCGAGCCGCTCTACCCTCCAGAGGGCTCCGTATGGGCCTAGGCAGTCTGTCCCTTCTATACTGGGGGCAGGCCGGTGACCGCGACAGCGAGCCAGCAGCCCCGCGAGGAGCCGGAGGCCCTGCACCTGCTGTTCGCAGGCGGTGCCCTGACGGCAGCCCTGGCGGCCGGCTTTTCGCTGGGCATCTTGCTGGCCCTGGCCCGGACGGGCGTGAGCGACCTGGGCGAGCGCTGGCCCGCCCTGGCCCAGGCCCATGGCCATGCCCAGTTGGCCGGCTGGGCGGGCCTGTTCGTGATGGGCATGGCCTATCGGCTCTTGCCCCGCTTCGCCGGCGCGCCGCCTGTCCCCTTCGTCCCTGCCCTGGTCTCCCTTGCGGCCACTGCCAGCGGCCTCGCCATCAGGGTCCTGGGCCAACCTCTGGCCACGGGCCAGGTCGGCGCTCTCGCGATCCGGGCCTCAGCAGCGCTGGAGCTGGCCGGCGCCATCGTCTTCGCCGCCCTGCTGCTCCCGGCCCTGCGCCAGGGCCTGACGCAGGGCCGCTCCTTCGCGCCCCACCTGGCGGCGGCGGTGGCCTGGCTCGTAGCGGTCAAGGCCCTGGGGATGGCGTGGACGCCCGCGGCCGGCCCGGGGCCGCTGTTGGTGCCCTTCGACCGACAGCAGCTCTTGCACGACGCGATGCTGCTGGGCTTCGTCCTGTCGGCGGTGGTGGGGGTATCCCTGCGCACCGTCGTCATCTTCTTCGGACGGCCCCAGCCACGGCCTCCGGCCGTATGGGGGCTGTGGCTGCCTCTGCACCTGGGGCTGGCGCTGCACGCCGCGGCTGCCGCCTGGACTACCTACCGTCCCTGGGAGGGGGCAGCCAGGGCCGAGGCGGCGGGTCTCCTGCTGGCGGGGCTGGGGCTGGCCGGCGCGGCGCTGCTGGTGGGGCCGTGGCGGCCGCCCCACCGACTGCGGGACGCGGCCCGCGGGGCCGGACTGCTGGTGCAGGTGGCCGTCGCCTGGCTCGGACTCGGGGGGCTGCTGCTGTCAGCGGTGGGAGCCATGGCAGTGGCCGACGGCGGGCCGGTGCCTCACGCCCGCGTGGACGCTGCCCGCCACCTGTTGGCAGTGGGGGCCGTGACCACCATGATCCTGGGCATGGCCTATCTGGTGATGCCCGCTTTCGCCCTCTCCCGACAGCAGGGACGGCCCCAGCGCTGGGCCGTGGCGCTGGCCCTGGCCTGCCTGCCGGCGGCGGCCGTCATGCGGACGGCCGGGGGCTGGCTATCGGGGGAAACGGAGGCGGCCGACCACCTGACGGCTACGGCTGGAGTGCTGGCCTGGCTGGCGGTGGCCGCCTTCGCCGTGGCCCTGGGGCTAGCGCTGCGGGCGCGACGCGGCGTTCCTCTCCCTGGTGGGAGGTAATACAATCGTCCTTAGCTGATGGACAACGAAGGGTCCATGGGGCCTTCCCTGCGCTCTTACCTGCTGTTCGCCCTGGTCTCCCTCTGCCTTCTGGTAGCCGCCCTCCAGTTCTCCATGGTGAGCGTGGCCCTGGGCGACCTGATGGACGACCTGAACGCTCCCCTGCGCTGGGCTGGCTGGGTGGTGACCATCTATACCCTGGCCCAGGCCGTATCCATGCCCATCGTGGGGAGGCTCAGCGACGACCTGGGACGGCGCACGGTGTTCGTGGGCGGGCTGGTGGTCTTCGCCCTGGCCTCCCTGGCCTGCGCCCTGGCCCCCAACGTCTACTTCCTCATCCTGGCGCGGGGGGTGCAGGGCGTGGCAGCGGGGGGCCTCCTGCCCTCGGCCTACGGCATCATCGGCGACACCTTCGGTCAGCGACGGGCGCAGATGGTGGGACTCCTTTCGTCCATCGTCCCCCTGGGGTCGGTCATCGGCCCCACCGTGGGCGGCTTCATCGTGGACGAGATGGGCTGGCGGTGGACCTACGCCATGAACACCCCCGTGGGCGCCCTGGTGGTGGCCCTGCTGCTGCTGATGCCCAGGACGCAGCGACGCGCCTCCCGGCCCCTGGACGTGGTGGGCGCTGCCCTGTTGAGCGTGGCCGTCTCGGGCATCGTGTATGCCTTGACGGAGCTTTCGCGTCAGAGTCCGCCCCCTAGCCTGCCAGTGGTGGCTGTCTCCCTGGCGGCGGGGCTGGTGGCCGGTGCCCTGTTCCTGCGCCACGAGATGCGAGCGCCGGAGCCTATCCTGGAGGTGGCGCTGCTGCGACAGCGAGAGTTCGCCTTCGTCAACGCTCTGAACCTGCTGTACGGCGCCTGCCTGTTCGGCGCCTTCTCCTTCATTCCCCTGTACGCCCGCGAGGCCTACGGCATGACGTCCAGCCAGGCGGGCCTGATCCTCATACCGAGGGCAGTGGCTGCGGCGGTCACCTCGGCCATAGCCAGCATGCTGCTGGCCCGCACGGGCTACCGGCGCCCCATCTTCCTGGGCCTCATGGTGATGGCGGGCGGCCTGGCCATCATGTGGCAGGGGCTGCACAGCCCCGAGCTGGGGCCGCTGGCGCTGGGCGACTTCCCCTACCTGGCCCTGGTGATCGCCCTCACAGGGGTGGGCTTCGGGATGTCGGGGCCGGCAGCCAACAACGCCGCCATCGAACTGGCCCCGGACCGCATCGCTGCCATCACCGGCCTGAGAGGCATGTTCCGCCTCATGGGCGGTGCCCTGGGCACCGCCGTCATGGTGCTGGTGGCCTCCCGCGCCTCGTCGGTGGCCGACGGCCTAGAGATGGGCTTCGGCGGCCTTGCCATGGTGTCGGCGGCCACCGCTTTCCTGGTGTTCGGGATACCCGACCAGGTGGGAGTGGCGGTGCAGCCCAGGATGGCGGTTCCCGGGCAGGCACCGTCCATCGTGGGGACCGAGGCCGAGCGGAGGCCCTAACCCAGAGCGGCCCGAACCTGCCGGACTGCTTCCATCAGCAGCCGCACCCGCTCCCGCTCCACCGACGCCTCGGTCCTGCCTCCCTGCTTCAACGAGGTGCCGACGATGGCGCCATCGGCCAGGGACAGCAGGTCCCTGGCGTTGGAGGGGTCGAGGCCGCTGCCCACCAGCAGGGGGCGGTCGGGGACTGCCCGTCGCACCCGCATCAGCTCCTCGGGCGTCGGCGGCAGGCCGGTGGCCGGCCCGGAGACGATGAGGCCGTCGGCCAGGCCGCGATAGGCCGCGTCCCGTGCCGTCTCCTCCAGACTCCGGCCGCCGAGAGGGGCGCCGTGCTTGACGTTAACGTCGGCCAGCAGCAGCACCGGTTCGCAACCCAGCCAGCGGCGGTAGCGCAGGGCCTCGGCGGCCCGGCCCTCCAGCAGCCCCTGGTCCGTCACTGCGGCGCCGATGTGGACGTTGGTGCGCACGAACCGCGCTCCGGCGGCGCAGGCTACGGCCAGGGCAGCGCACGGGTCGTTGCGCAGGACGTTGACCCCCACCGGCAGGCCGGTCGCCTCCACCACCGCTCGCACGACCACGGCCATGGCGGCCACCGTCTCCTGGCCCACAGGGCCCTTCAGGAAAGGCAGGTCGCCGTAGTTCTCCACCAGCAGGCCATCGGCCCCCTCCTGGGCCAGGGCCATGGCATCGTCCAGCGCCCTGCGTAGCACCGCCGTCATGTCGCCTCCCCAGCGCGGGGAGCCGGGCAGCGGCGGCAAGTGCACCATGCCGATGATGGGCAGCCGCTGGGGGAAGATGTCCAGCAGGGACATGCCGCCTCCTAAGTGCGTCGTCTGGCAAGGGCGAGGATGGCCCAGCCGCCCACGGCCGCCGCCATGGCCGCCCCCGCCGCCAGCTGGGCCACCCGCAGCGGCGACAGTCCCCCACCGCGGGCCTCCCTCTCAGCCGACGGAGGCCTCTGAGGCATCGCCTCGGGCGGGGGCGAGGCCGGCGCCTCCGCGACGCCCGGCCCCGATGGCCACAACGGCGATGGGGCCTCGGGCGCCCCCTTAAGCGCCTCACGGGGGGCCGAGGCGGGAGCGTTGGGGCCTCCCTCCGGCACCGAGGGCCCCACGACATCGTAGGCCACCAGGGCAGCCAACAGCGAGGCACAGAGGGCGGCCGCCGCAGGCAGCAGTCTCAGGCCCAGCGTCGGGCCCCGGGACGGCCTGGAGGCTGTGGCCGGGGTCAGGGCGAACGAGCGCGGCGGTGGCTGCCGGGGTAGAGAGGCCACCGCCCTGGCCACATCCTCCAGGTCTGCCAGCTCCCGCCGACAGGCGGAGCAGCGGGACAGATGGCCCTCCAGGCGCCGACGCAGGCCGGGGGGCACCTCGCCGTCCAGGTAGGCCGACAGGTGGCGCCTGAGCAGCAGATGCGAGAGGGGGGCGAAGGCCACGTTCCTATCCCTCCTCCGAGGCCCCCGAGGGCGAGAAGCCTGCAGCCATCAGGTGCTCCCGCAGGCGGGCTCGGCCGCGAGCGATGCGCGACTTCACTGTGCCCAGGCTGCTGCCCGAAGCGCGCGCTATCTCCTCGTAGCTTAGACCCTCCACGTCCCGCAGCACCAGGGCCAGTCGCTGGTCGGGAGGAAGGCGTAGCAGCCCCCGCTGTATCTCCGCGGCCAACTCCCCCTGAAGATAGCTCTGCAGCGGCGAGCCATGGGAGGGTGCGGCGACAGCCGCCGCTGCCTCCAGGGGGAGCGGACGGCGACGCCGCCGCCTCAGCTCGTCGTAGCAGGCGTTGCCAGCGATGCGCAGGAGCCAGGCCCGGAAGCTGCCGCCGCGGAAACGCCCGAGGGCACGGTAGGCGGCGATGAAGGCGTTCTGGGCAGCATCCTCGGCGGCGGCCCTCTCGCCCAGCATCCTCAGGCACACGTTATACACCAGCGCCTGATAGCGCTCCACCAGGGCATTGAAGGCGTCCAGATCGCCGCTACGGGCGCGCGATAGAAGGGCATCCTCGTCCTGCACAGTGCCCGCATTCTAACACGAGGAGGGAAGACGGCACGAACGCCCCCGCCAGCGACCGGCCGCATCAGGCCTCCCTCCTGGCCGGCAGCCAGCGGCGCCAGGCCAGCACCCCCAGGGCCAGCAGCACGGCGAGCCACCCGCCGAAGATGGCGAAGTAGATGGCGGCTGTGGCCAGCGCCCGCAGCACGGCCTGCAGGGCCTCCCAGGCATCGGCAGCGACGTCCGACGGACGCCAGAGGGCGTCACCCTCCACGGCCGCGGGCGGCTCCAGGCGCACGGTGATGGTGGCCATGTCGGTGAGCCGCTGCAGCAGGTTCAGGCGCCCCTGCACCCGCTCCATCTCCAGGCGCACAGCGTTGAGGCGGTCCTGCACCTGGAGGACCTCGCCCAGATTGCGGGCCTGGGACAGCAGCTCCAGGTAGCGCGCCTCGGTGGCCCTCAGGTTGCGCAGGCGGGCCTCCAGGTCGGCATATTCCTCCGTCACGTCGTTGCTCTGAGCGGTCTCGCTGCGGACGCGGGAGGCCAGTTGTCGCAGCCGGGCCAGGGCATCGGTGTAGACATCGCTAGCCACCCGCACTGTGACCTCGGCCACACGGCGCTGCTTCTCGCCCTGCCCCTCGTCGCGCACGCTGGCGCTCACCAGGTACCCGCCGAGGGAGGTGGCGACTCGCTGCACCTCCTCCACGGCCTTGTCCACGTCCTGGACCTCCATCTCCAGGCGGGCGTTGTAGACGATCTTGCGGTCGACACCGATGGCATTCAGGGGGAGACTATCCCCCTCGTCGCCGGTGGGGGGAGCGGTGCGCTCGGCTGGCGATGACGGCGGGGCCGAAGGCGGCACGGCGACGTCCTCGGCCGGGCCTACGGGCTTCACGGCTGCGGGCGGCTGGGGCGGGGTGGCAACCTCCTCGGCGGCCCCGGCGCAGGCAGCCAGCAACACGGCTGGAGCCAGGAGCGACAGCGACAGGGTCCTCAGCATGGGCAGCACCTCCCGGTCAACGTCCCTCTGTCCTACAGACGTGGCCGGAGGCCAACTGGTTCCCTCGCTCTTGCCCCAAGGGCTGCAGGGGCGTAGTTTGCGATATGCGGCCTGCCTCCTCCCAGCACCGAGGCGGTCCAGCTGTCGTCGCTGGCCAGCTCCCCGCCTCTCTGCCGGCCGCACCGGGCCTATGTTGGAGTGGCTTTCCCTAGCCCTGTTGGGCGCCGTGGTGGGGGCCATCGGCACCTTCATCGGCGCTGGGGGCGGCTTCGTGCTGGTGCCCGCCCTCCTGCTCATCTACCCGGGCGAGGGCGCCGACTACATCACCGCCACTTCCCTGGCGGTAGTGCTGGCCAACGGCTTCTCGGGCACCCTCGCCTATGCCCGCATGCGACGTGTGGACTACCGGGCCGCCCTGCTCTTCTCGGCGGCAACGGTGCCCGGCGCTGTCCTGGGATCCCTGACGGTAGGGCATGTGCCCCGCCGCGCCTTCGAGGTCGCCTTCGGGACGGCGCTGATGCTGGTGTCCCTGGTGCTGCTGGTGCGCGCCCAGGGCCGCCCCTACGGCTCCGAAAGGGCCGCGCCCGCGACCTCTTCGCCGCGGCCGCCCTACCAGCTGCCCGCGGGCATGGTCCTGAGCGTGGGGGTGGGATACGTGGCCACCATGCTGGGCATCGGCGGAGGCACCATGCATGTGCCGGCCATGGTGGAGCTGCTGCGCTTCCCTGTCCATACGGCCACCGCCACCTCCCACTTCATCCTGATGGTGAACGCGCTGGTGGCAGTGCTGTCGCACGTGGCAGCCGGGACCTACAGCCACGGCGTGGGTAGGATCGTGGCCCTCTGCCTGGGGGCCGTGGGGGGCGCTCAGGCCGGGGCCTGGCTCTCCAACCGGGTGCGGGCACGGTGGATCGTTCGGGCTCTCTCCCTGGCCTTGCTGAGCGTGGGGCTACGCACCGTCGTCGCCGCCGCCATCTGAGGGGGCAGACCAGCCACAGCCGGAGGACGGGCCGCGGGCGGGCAGGGTCTGGTCGTCGACCTGCCTGGAGCCGCCGGAGGGCCTGGCCGAGAGCTGGCCTAGCCTGCCCGTCGGCAGACCAGGTGGCCCCGCATCACCAGGGAATAGTAGATCTCCACTGCCCGCCCCCTGGGCACCGGCACCAGCCGACGCTCCCACTCGTCCACCAGCCAGACCTGGAAGCCCAGGTCCATGAGCTGGGCCACGAACTCCTCGGCATCCAGGGAGAGGGCGCCGTAGACGTGGGGCGAGAACTCGCTGAAGATCACCAGGCCGGGGCTAGCCCTCACCGTCCTCAGCATCCCCTTCAGCACCAGCGGCTCCGCCCCCTCCACGTCCATCTTCACCACGTCCACGGGGCGGCCCCGCAGCAGGCCGTCCACCGTCACCATCGGCACCCTGACGCTGCCCCGCCACGGCCCCGCCTCGTCGTGCCGGCCCAGGGAGTGCATGCTGGAGATGCCCGACAGGGAGAGGGTGACGCGGCCGCGACGGTCACCCGCCGCCCTCGGCACCACCCGCACGTTGGCATGGCCGTTGCGGGCAACGTTCCAGAGCAGCAGCCGCGCTTCGGCCGGGGCCGGCTCCAGGGCGTAGACGGTGCCCCTGGGGCCCACCGCCCTGGCGGCCATGAGGGTGTAGTAGCCCACGTGCGCCCCTACGTCCACCACCGTGTGGCCCGGCCTCAGCTCTTCCAGGAACAGCGAGACGGTGTAAGGCTCCCAGACCTCGGCGTAATAGAGGCCGTTCTCCACGCACTCGCCCGGCACCAACAGGGACTGGCCGTCCCTCGTCCGAACCTGGGCCAGGCGCTCGGGGGGAAATCCCAGGCGATGGACAGCCCGCCACCTCCGCAGGGAGTCCAGGAGCGAGCGCTGCCAGTGGGCCAACAATGCCTGACGCCTCATGAGGGCCTTTCAGCCCTCCTGGCGCCAGTATAGCTGTCCGAAGGCCCATGCGCCCCGCCCGGGGCTAAGCAGGCTCTTCCAGGGTGAGGACCAGGCCCCGCAGGTAGTTCAGGTCAGTGGCCACGCTGCCGCCCACCAGCAGCACGGGGTTTTCCACCAGCGCGCACGGCACCCGCAGGCGGAGGCCCGCCCCCTGCACCACTGCCATCTCCAGCGCAGGCTGCTGCGGATGGGACAGAGCGATGGTGGGGCTGCCGGCCCCGGCCACGTCCACCTGGGCCACCAGGGACGCGAGGCCCTGGTGCCTGACCTGGACGACGGGAGCCATGGCGTT
Source organism: Dehalococcoidia bacterium (assembly GCA_025062275.1). GTDB lineage: Bacteria > Chloroflexota > Dehalococcoidia > SM23-28-2 > HRBIN24 > HRBIN24. The sequence continues at coordinate 23,785 of JANXAP010000028.1, read as the reverse complement.
GGACGACTGCTTGCTGCCCACGGCCAGCCAGACCTGGGCCAGGTTGACGTCCACCTGCCCCCGGTCGACCCACAGGAACAGCTCCAGCAGGTTGGGGGAGCCGAGGTTGAAGGCCCCTGGCTGAAGGTCTTCGACCGCCGTCTGGTTGCCCGGGGCAGTCCAGGAGCCGCTGAGGCGGTCGACACCGTTGACCCGCAACGCATAGAAGAGGGCGCCGGCGGCGGGACTGCCACCGAAGTTAGCTATCCCCACCCGCGCCCTCACCCCCATCCTCAGCACCGTCACCCGGGGATCGGGCGGCGGCGGCACGGACACGCTGACGCTGTAGTCGGCCGAAGACGGGCGGCTGGTGGCGGTGATGCTCCGCGTCCCCGGCTCCATATCGCCGCTATCGGCCAGCCCCGGCGCGTAGACGATGGTGCTGGTCGTCCTCTGGGCGGCGGCGTCTCCGTACAGGCGCAAGGCCACAGCTGGCACCTCCTGGCTGTCGACGCCGCCAGCATACGGGCCTAGGCCTGCGGTCCCTAATCCCCTTGTGGCACCGGGGAGCGCTACTTGACGGGCGTTGACCAGTCAGCGCCCACCTCGTCCAGGGTGAAGCGCAGTTCGTCGGGGTCTTGGGGATCGTACTTCTCCGAGATGTGGTACATGAGGATGGCGACCTCGTTGGTGAAGTTGCGCCAGCCGTGCAGCACCCCCGGCGGGATGCGCAGCACCTTGCCGTCGTACTCGGAAAGCACCACGAACGTCCAGCGGTAGGTGCCGTCCCCGTTGGGGATGGCCAGCCCCACCTTCAGCGCCCCCTTTATGACGAACCACTCGTCGTACTGACGGCGGTGGGCATGCCAGGCGGTGATGACCCCCGGATAGCAGTAGGTGATGTTGATGTCGCCCGTCACGGTGCCGAAGATGTCGCAGTAGCGACGACCGCGGTCGTCGTCGTAGCGGCGGGCCACGTCCCGCACTTCTGCAAAGCCCTCCACCGCCTTCAGGTGGAGCAAGTTGCCATAGGCGTCCATGCCGGTCACCTCCCGTTGGCCTCTCGTCCGGCCAGGTAGTGGGCGAGGGCCTCCCGCCAGGGACGGAGGGGTGACAGGCCCAGCTCCCCCAGCCGGACGCTCTCCAGGGCCGACAGGCGAGGGCGGCGGGCGCGCCCCGGGAAATGGTCAGAGGTCACGGGGTGCACCCGCACCTCCATCCCCGCCAGCCCGAAGATGGCACAGGCGAACTCGTACCAGCTGCAGTGGCCGGAGTTGACGATGTGGTAGGTGCCGCGGCCGCCCGCCTCCACCACCGCCCACAGGCCCCGGGCCAGGTCGCGGGTATAGGTGGGGGACAGGGCCTGGTCTGTGACCACCCATACCTCTCCCTGCTCGGCCCCCAGCCGGAGCATCGTCTCCACAAAGTTGCCCCCCTTGACGCTGGAGCCACGATGGCCATAGAGGCCCGAGGTGCGCACGATGATGTGCTCCGGGCACAGGGCGCGCAGAAAGAACTCCCCCGCCGCCTTGGAGACGCCGTAGGCGTTGAGGGGGGAGACGGGGTCGCCCTCGACGTAGGGCGACCCTTTCTCGCCGTCGAACACGTAGTCGGTGCTGATGTGAACCAGCAGGGCGCCCAGGTCGCGGCAGACCAGGGCCAGGTTGCGCACCGCCAGGGCATTGACGGCGAAGGCCCGCTCCGGCTCCTCCTCGCACCGCTCCACATGGTGGAAGGCAGCGCAGTTGACCACCACCCGGGGCCTCAGCCCCTTCAGGACACGGGAGACCTCCTCATGCTGACAGACGTCCAGGTCGGCGTGGGCCAGGGGGAAGCACGGCAGGCCCTTCTCGGCCAGCAGGCGGCACAGGTCGGAGCCCAGCTGGCCCGTGGCCCCCAGGACGGCCACCGGCCCCATGACGGTCAGCGGCCCCCTTCGGCACTGCCCAGGGCATGGACGGCGGCCCAGGGGGTGCGACCCTCGGCCAGAAACCGCTTCATGCCCTCGATGTTGTAATAGCGGGGATCGTCGAAATCGCGGATGCCCGCCTCGCGGATCCGCGATACCAGGGTGCGCACCGTGTCGGCCATGGTCCGGCAGGGGCGGAAGCCCAGGACATCCCTCGCCCGGGCGGTGGAGACACGGTAGCTGCGCACGTCGGGCCGATGCTCCACCTGCACCTCCGCCGACACGCCCAGGTCATGCAGGGCGGCGGCCACCTCCTCGGCCAGACGTGGCAGGCTGTAGTTCTCGGCCGCCACGTTGAAGACGCCCCTCACCTCCCGCGGCGCTGCCAGGGCCAGCAGGTAGGCACGGGCCGCGTCCTCGACATCCAGGAGGGGGCGCCAGATATCGGGATTGAAGACGACGATGCGGCCCTGGCTTAGGGCCGTCTTGACCATGGTGTTCACCACCAGGTCGAAGCGCAGCCTGGGGCTCCAGCCCACTATGGTGCCGAAGCGCAGGATGATGGGACGAAAGCTCTCGTCCTCCAGGCAGAGGAGGCTGCGCTCGGCCATGAGCTTGGAGATGGCGTAGGGGAAGGTGGGGCGCGTCTCGTCCGTCTCGTCGGCCTCGCCCTCCGGACGGAAGCCGTAGACGGAGCAGGTGGAAGAGAACACGAAGCGTCCGATGCCCGCCTCGCGGGCGGCCTGGGCTACCACTGCGGTGCCGGCGGCATTCAGCACGTAGTTGAGGGTGGGGCTGAAGGCGGCCATGGGGTCATTGGACAGCCCCGCCAGGTGGACCACGGCATCGACCCCTTCCAGCCACTGGGGGCGGAAGTCCAGGACGTCGGCCACCACCAGCTCGGCACGAGGGTCCACGTGCTCCAGCCCGAACATGCCCCAGTCCACCACCCGCACCTGATGGCCGTGGTCGAGGAGCATGGGCACCAGCACCGACCCCACGTAACCGGCACCGCCGGTGACCAGGACGCGCAAGCCTCACCTCCCGCAGAGGGCACCCCGAGGGGCGCGACGACGTATCCGAGCCAGAACCGTGCCGCCTTCCGGCCTCTGCCCATCTTAGGGGGCGGCGAAGGGGTGGGTCAACTTCGGGCCGTCGGGACCCACAGGGGGCACTGGGCAGAGCGGCACCCGCGCCCCCGGGACCGGCCCGGACCGGGGTATCCACGCTGTGCCACCGTCCGCCGACGACGGGCTCGAGCCGGCCACGACCCTGCCCGGACCGCTCGTGGGGCCTCGAAAGCGGAGCGGACGGCCCTGGCCTGTGGCGGAAAGCAGGGGTATACTTGATTGAACCTGGTGAGAAAGCCATGCCCTCCTCCTTTCAGGTACTTATCGTCTCCTACGATCAGGGGCCCATGCAGGCCCTGGCTGAAGCTCTGCGGCCCGAGGGCTTCGCCGTGGTCGTAGCCCCGCCCGAGGCCCCCGCCCTGGAGGAGGCCCTGGCCGCCTCTCCCGACGTCGTCGTCCTCGACCTCCCCAGCCTGGGCGAGGGCTTCGACCTGCGGGCCTTCCTCTCGGCCCACCCCGCCCGGGCCGAGACGGCCTTCCTCGCCCTGGTGTCGCCGGAGCAGTTGGCCTCCCTGGACCCCACCCTGGGGCTGGACGACTTCGCCCTGCGCAGCGCCACCGCCGCCGAGGTCACCGCCCGCGTGCGCCAGGTCCTGTGGCGCAAGGCCAGGGTGGACGCCCGCCACCTTCTGCGCCAGGGCGACCTGGTTATCGATCTGGCCAGCTACCGCGTCTTCGTGGGCGGCCGACCCGTGCACCTCACGTACAAGGAATACGAGCTGTTGCGCTTCCTCGCCTCCAACCCCGGCCGTGTCTTCAGTCGGGAAGAGCTGCTGAACAAGGTCTGGGGCTACGAGTTCTACGGCGGCACCCGCACCGTGGACGTGCACGTGCGGCGCCTGCGGGCCAAGCTGGAGACGGGGCACCACACGTACATCGAGACCGTGCGCAACGTTGGCTACCGCTTTCGGCCCGCCGGGGAGTAGCCGTAACCCATCTGTAACAGCGCCGTAATGGCCTCGTAACCCGCCAGGGCCGCCCTCGCCCTTTACTGGGTCGTGAAGACCGTAACAGGGAGGGTGTGCCATGCCGCAGATAGACACCGGCGACACCGCCTGGCTCCTGGTCTCGGCAGCCCTGGTGCTGCTGATGACTCCTGGCCTGGCCTTCTTCTACGGGGGCCTGGTGCGGAGCAAGAACGTCCTGTCCACCATCATGCACAGCTTCATCATCATGGGGGTGGCCAGCCTGGTCTGGGTCCTGTGGGGCTACTCGCTGGCCTTCGGCCCCGACAAGGGCGGCTTCATCGGCGACCTGTCCTGGTTCGGCATGAGGCTGGTAGGGGCCGAGCCCAACGCCGACTACGCCGCCACCGTGCCCCACCAGGCCTACATGCTCTTCCAGATGATGTTCGCCATCATCACGCCGGCCCTGATAACGGGCGCCTTCGCCGAACGCGCCAGGTTCAGCACCTTCCTCGTCTTCACCGTCCTGTGGATGACGTTGGTCTACGCGCCGGTCGCCCACTGGGCGTGGGGCAAGGAGGGGTGGCTCGGCACCCTGGGCGGCCTGGGGGCCTACGACTTCGCCGGGGGCACCGTGGTCCACATCAACTCGGGCATCGCCGCCCTGGCGGCAGCCCTGCTGTTCGGACGTCGCCTGGGCTACGGGAAGGAGCCGATGGAGCCCCACAACATCCCCTTCGTGGTGCTGGGGGCGGGGCTGCTGTGGTTCGGCTGGTTCGGCTTCAACGCTGGCAGCGCCCTGGCGGCAGGCGGAGCGGCCAGCAACGCCTTTCTGCAGACCAACACCGCCGCCGCTGCCGGCGCAGTGGCCTGGATGCTGGCCAGCTGGGCCGTCATCGGCAAGCCCAGCGTGGTGGGGGCTGCGTCGGGCGCCGTGGCCGGCCTGGTAGCCATCACCCCCGCCGCCGGCTATATAGGCGCCTGGCCCAACACCGACGGCTACCTGAACATCTTTCCGGCCATCATCATCGGAGCGGTGGCTGGCGTTCTGTGCTTCGGCGCCACCCGCCTGCGCTCGCGACTGGGCTTCGACGACGCTTTGGACGTGTGGGCGGTGCACGGGATGGGCGGCACCTGGGGTGCCATCGCCACCGGCATCTTCGCCACCTCGGCCATCACCAGCGTGGCCGGGTTCCAGGGCGGCGTTGGCGGCGTCATCGATGGGCGTCCGGAACAGCTCCTGGCCCAACTGGCCGGCGTGGGCGCCACCTGGGGCTATTCCTTCACCGTCACCTTCCTACTGCTGAAGGCCCTGGACGTACTGATGGGGCTGCGGGTGAAGGAAGAGGAGGAGCTGGTGGGGGTGGACGTGAGCCAGCACGGCGAGCGGGCCTACGTGCTGGAGGAGGTAGGGGTGGCAGCCGCTACCTATGCCGTGCGCCCTTCGCCGGCCCCTCAGCCCGCCCCCCAGCCCTACCCGGCCCAGGGGGAGTCCCAAGCGGCCTCTACCAGTCCATAATGGGAGTGACCGACATGTCGAGAGGAGGAGCGCTCATGCAGAAGGTGGAGGCCATCATCCGCCCCGAGAAGCTCAACGACGTCAAGAACGCCCTGGCGGCGGCGGGGTTCGTGGGGCTGAACGTGGTCAACGTCACCGGGCGCGGCGTCCAGAAAGGGGTGGTCCACATCGGTCGCGGCGGCGAGACCTACGAGGTGGACATGCTCCCCAAGGTGAAGCTGGAGGTGGTGGTGCGGGACGAGGACGCCGAACGGGTGGTCCAGCTCATCGCCCAGGCCGCCCGCACCGGCAACATCGGCGACGGCAAGATCTTCCTCATCCCCGTCGCCGACGCCCTGAGGGTGCGGACGGGCGAGCGTGGGGAGGCTGCCCTGTGACGGGGGTCACAAAAGTAACATGACGTTAACACCCGCCCTGGCCCCTGTGGCCTGGGCGGCACCTAGAATGGGGACTGAGGCCCCGATAGCAGAGCAGGAGGTAGAGCGTCTTGAGCCCCGAGGAACTGCGCAACCTGCAGCAGGCGGTGGAGCGGGTCAACCAGCTCATCCGCCAGCACAACGTGCAGATCGTTGACCTGCGCTTCAACGACCTGCCAGGACTATGGCAGCACTTCTCCATCCCCGTCTCCGAACTGACGGAGATGGACGACATCGTCACCAGCATCTGGGTGGACGGCATCGGCTTCGACGGCTCCTCCATCCGCGGCTTCCAGAAGATCCAGGAGTCGGACATGATCCTCCTGCCCGACCCGTCCACCGCCCGCATCGACCCCATCTGCCAGCACCCCACCCTGTCCATCATCTGCGACGTCTACGACCCCCTGACCAAGCAGCCCTACACCCGCGACCCGCGCCATATCGCCAAGAAGGCGGAGGAGTACCTGCGCAAGAGCGGCGTGGGCGACATCTCCTACTGGGGCCCCGAGTGCGAGTTCTTCATCTTCGACGATGTGCGCTTCGACCAGGGGGAGAACTACGGCTTCTATCACGTCGACTCCATCGAAGGCGAATGGAACTCGGGCCGGGAGGAGCGCCCCAACCTGGGCTACAAGCCCCGCTTCAAGGAGGGCTACTTCCCGGTGCCCCCCCACGACTCGCTGCAGGACATCCGCAGCGAAATGATCCTGACCATGAGCAGCATCGGCATTCCGGTGGAGGTGCACCACCACGAGGTGGCCACCGGCGGCCAGTGCGAGATCGACATGAAGTTCGACTCGCTGGTGAATATGGCCGACAAGGTCATGTGGTACAAATACTTGGTCAAGAACATCGCCCGCAAGCACAACAAGGTGGCCACCTTCATGCCCAAGCCCCTGTTCGGTGACAACGGCTCCGGCATGCACACCCATCAGAGCCTCTGGAAGAACGGACAGAACCTGTTCTACGACCCCGAGGGCTACGCCCTCATCAGCAAGCTCTGCCGCTATTACATCGGCGGTCTGTTGAAGCACGCCCGGGCGCTCATGGCCTTCTGCGCCCCCACTACCAACTCCTACAAGCGGCTGACGCCGGGCTACGAGGCGCCGGTGAACCTGGTCTACTCGGCCCGCAACCGCTCGGCCGCGGTGCGCATTCCGGTCTATTCCACCAACCCCAAGAGCAAGCGCATCGAGTTCCGCCCGCCCGACGGCTCCTGCAACCCCTATCTGGCCTTCGCCGCCATGCTCATGGCCGGCCTGGACGGCATCGAGAACGAGATCGACCCTGGCCCGCCCCTCGACAAGAACAGCTACGAACTCTCGCCCGACGAGGAGGCGGCCATTCCCAAGGTGCCCGCCAGCCTGGAGGAGGCCCTCCAGGCGCTGGAGGACGACCACGAGTTCCTGCTGCGGGGCGGCGTCTTCACCAGCGACGTGCTGGAGGTGTGGGTGGAATACAAGCGCCAGGAGATCGACCAGGTCCGCCTGCGCCCCCACCCCTGGGAGTTCCATCTCTACTTCGACGTGTAGAGGAGGAGGCAGCAGGGCCAGGGGGCCAGGGCCTTGGGGGCCCGGCCCCCTTTGCCTTACAATCGCCGCGGGAGGTCGATGGGGATGCTGGACAGGGACGAGGCCCGCGACTACGTGCTGGAGATGGCCCGCCAGCACGACGTGAAGTTCGTCCGCCTCTGGTTCACCGATATCCTGGGCCAGCTCAAGAGCATCAACATCACCGTCGAGGAGCTGCCGGAGGCCCTGGAGGACGGCATCAGCTTCGACGGCTCTTCCATCGAGGGCTTCGCCAGGGCCGACGAGTCGGACATGCTGGCCATGCCCGACCCCACCACCTTCGCCTTGCTCCCCTGGCGCCCCCAGCAGAAGCGGGTGGCCCGCCTCTTCTGCGACGTGTTGCTGCCCAACGGCCAGCCCTTCGAGGGCGACCCCCGTTACGTCCTCAAGCGCAACCTGAAGCGGGCCGCCGACCTGGGCTACACCTTCTACGTCGGGCCGGAGCTGGAGTATTTTTACTTCCAGACGCCCGAAGCGCCCCAGGTGCTGGACCGGGGCGGCTACTTCGACCTGACGCCCCTGGACGAGGCCACCGACCTGCGCCGCGACACGGTGCTCATGCTGGAGGAGATGGGCATCGCCGTGGAGCACAGCCACCACGAGGGCGCCCCCAGCCAGCACGAGATCGACCTGCACTACGCCGACGCCCTCACCATGGCCGATGCGGTCATGACGGCCCGCCTGGTGGTCAAAGAGGTGGCGCTGAAGCACGGCGTTTACGCCACCTTCATGCCCAAGCCCCTCTCGGACGAGAACGGGTCCGGCATGCACATCAACCAGTCCCTGTTCCGGGGGGAGCGCAATGCCTTTTACGACCCCAACGACCCCCAAAGGCTCTCGGCGGTGGCCCGGTCCTACATCGCCGGTCTGCTGCGCCACGCCCCGGAGATCACCCTGGTGACCAACCAGTGGGTCAACTCCTACAAGCGGCTGGTGAGGGGAAGCGGCCCCTTGGGCTTCGAGGCGCCCGTCTACGTCTCCTGGTCGCTGCGCAACCGCGCCGACCTGATCCGCGTGCCGGAGGTGAAGCCGGGGAAGGAACAGGCGGTCCGCATCGAATATCGCGCCCCAGACCCGGCCTGCAACCCCTATCTGGCCTTCGCCGCCATGCTGGCCGCCGGCCTGGAGGGAATCGAACGGGAGTATCCCTGCCCGCCTCCGGCCGACAGGAGCGTTTACGAGATGAGCGACCAGGAGCGGGCCGAGAGGGGCATCACCCACCTGCCCGGCTCCCTCTGGGAGGCCATCCAGGTGGCCGAGCGGTCAGAGCTGCTGCGCCGCTGCCTGGGGGAGCACGTCTTCCACACCCTGATTCAGAACAAGAAGATCGAGTGGAGCGAGTACCGTCGCCAGGTAACGGACTACGAGGTGCGGCGCTACCTGCCCATTCTCTAGGACACGGTAACGCTCCGCGCCTGCAGCGCTTCCCTTATTAGGGGGGATATAATGGTGCGAGGCACCAGAGGTAACGCCCAGGTGAGCGTAGACGAGAAGGCCAGCAACGCCCGTCGCAGCAAGACCGTCAGCATTCTCATCGTCGACGACCATCCAGTGGTCAGGGAAGGGCTGCGGGCACTGATGAAGGCCCGCGACATCCAGGTGGTGGGTGAGGCCGCCAACGGACAGGAGGCCCTGGAGCTGGCCCGCCGTCTGCAGCCCGACGTGGTCCTCATGGATATCCGCCTGCCCGATATGGACGGCTTCGCCGCCACCGCCGCCATCAAGCAGGAGCTGCCCCGTACCGCCATCATCATGGTCACCAGCTACGAGAGCCGCGAATATCTGGAGCGGGCCCTGGAGGTGGGCGCCTCCGGCTACGTGCTCAAGGGCATGCCCAGAGAGGCCTATCTGGAGGCCATCCGCACCGTGCGGGCCGGCGGCTCCATCATCGAGGCGAGCCTCTTGGCCCAACTGGTGCGTCAGCAGCGGTCCCAGGAGGAGCCGGCCGACGAGACAGCGCGAGCCCTGGCCTCCCTCTCGCCGCGCGAGCGGGAGGTGCTGCGCCTCATCGCCCGCGGCCTCACCAACAAAGAGATAGCCCAGCAGATCCACTACAGCCTGGGCACGGTCAAGAACGTGGTGCGACGCATCATCGATAAGCTGGGCGTCTCGGACCGCACCCAGGCAGCCGTGCTGGCCGCCAGGGCCGGCCTCACCGAGGACCGCTAGGGCGAAGCCCCCCGGCAGGGGGCGCCCACCCTTAGCCACCTGTCACTGCCCTTTTTGGCCAAAAGATACCTTCTATTCTGTCCTCCAGGTAGTACCTATCATCTCCGTCGCCGCCTTAGGCTGGTGCCACGGGTAGGGGTCTCCCTGGGAGGCCTCCTTGGCCCGAAAGAGGGAGGGGGTCCCAATGCAACAGTCCGACGCTTTCAGTGAAGCCTTCCAGGCATTCTATCCGCGCATCTTCAGCTTCATACTGGCCCGGACCCGTGACCAGCACGTGGCCGAGGACCTGACGGCCGAGGCCTTCGTCCGCGCCTATCGCTACTGGGACCGCCTCAGACACGAAGAGGCCCTGGCCAGCTGGCTCTTCCGCATCGCCAAGAACCTGGTGGCCAGCCACCGTCGTCGCACCCGCACGCTGGAGCGGGCGCTGGACAAGGCGGCCCGCTTCAACACCAATGGCAACGACATCCTGCTGGACCCGGAAGAGGTGGTGCTGCACAAGGAAGAACTGGCCCAGCTCAAGCACCTGCTCACTCGCCTTTCCCCGCGGGAGCAGGAGATCCTGGCCCTGCGCTTCGAATGGGGCCTGGACAGCCGTCAGATAGGCGAGTTGCTGGGGCTATCGGATGTGCATGTGCGGGTCATCATCTACCGGGCGCTGGGACGCCTGCGCCGCGGCTTCGAGGGCGCGAAGACGGCTGCCGACCAGGCCGCTTCGGTGGGCTAACGGCCAGCCAGCAGCGCCGGCCCCAGGTCGCGATAGACCAGCGTCGCCGCCCGCTCGGCGGCCTCCATGACCGGCAAAGGCGCCAGCCCCACCAGGAATATGCCCGCCAGCAGGGCCGCCACCGCCGCATACTCCAGCCAGGGCGTCGGGAACCTGGTGGGCTCCGCAGGCTCCCCCAGATACATCTGCTTCATCACCATCAGGTAATAGTACAGGGAGATGAAGCTGGTCAGGACGCCCACCCCTGCCAGCCACAGAAAGTCCTCCTGGGCGATGGCCTGAAACAGGACGAACTTGGTGACGAAGCCGGCGAAGAGGGGCATCCCTGCCAGAGAGAAGAGGGAGGCCGACATGGCCAGGGCCAGGAAGGGTGCCCGCTCCGCCAGGCCCCGGTAGCCGTATATGTCCTCCTCCCCTGTCCAGTTGTAGTAGACGATGGCGCAGGCGAAGGCGGCCAGGTTGCTGATGACGTAGCCGGCCAGATGGAACAGGATGGCGCTGGCCACGTCCGGCCGATCGGGCGAAAGGGCCACCACCCCCGCCAGGATGTAGCCCACCTGACCGATGCTGGAATAGGCCAGAAGCCGCTTGATGTTGCGCTGCTGGATGGCCACCAGGTTGCCCAGCACCATGGTGGCAGCCGCCAGTCCCGCCAACAGGGGACGCCAGTCATCGGCCAGGGGCATGAAGGCCTGCACGAACAGCTTGATGAACAGGGCGAAGCCCGCCGCCTTGGAGAGGGCCGAGATGAGGGCGGTCACCGGCAGGGGCGCCCCCTCGTAGGCGTCGGGCGTCCACATGTGGAAGGGCACCGCCGCCACCTTGAAGCCCAGCCCAGCCACCAGCAGAACCAGCCCCAGCAGGGCCGCCGAGCGCGCCCCGCCCAGGTCGCCCGCCAGGGCCTCGCGTATGCCTTCGTACTGGGTGGTGCCGGCCACGGCGTAGACCATGCTCAGGCCGTAGAGAAGGATGGCCGAGGAGAAAGCCCCCAGCAGCATGTACTTCAGGCCTCCCTCGTTGGAGCGCACCTCCGCCTTAGCGAAGGAGGCCAGCACGTAGAGGCTGAAGCTGGACAGCTCCAGGGCGATGTAGGCCGACAGCAGCTCTCTGGCGGCAGCCATGTAGGTGGCGCCCAGGGCCGCCAGCAGCACCAGCGCGTAATACTCGCCGTGGTGGCGCAACCGTTCCCCCACGTAGCGGGCCGAGATGAGGCAGACGACAAAGGCGATGCCGTGAAAGAGCAGACGGAAGAAGGTCGTGTAGTTGTCGATGTCCAGCAGGTTGCCAAAGGTCGCCTCGTCCCCCAGCCAGATGGTCGATGTGCCAGCGGCAGCCAGCGCTCCGGCCGCCGCCAGGTAGCCCAGCCACTCCCGGCGCAGGCGGGGCAGGAAGAGGTCCACCAGCACCAGCATGGCCGCCCAGCCGGCCAGAACGTATTCGGGAGCGAGGAGCGACCAGTCCAGCCTCATTGCGTTATCCCCGGCAGGTTCTTCACCGAAGCCGAGATGCGCTCGATGAAGGGGAAGGGCCACATGCCCACCAGCACTAGGAAGAGGACCAGCACGGCCCCTCCAAACTGCTCACCGAGGCGCATCTCCTTCAGGAAGGCCCAGCGCTCGTTGAACGGGCCGAAGTAAGCGCGGGCCAGCATGCGCAGGATGTAGGTGGCGGTGATGGCCGCCGCCAGGATGCCCAGCGCCCCCGCCCAGGGGTAGCCGGCCTTGAACACGCCGATGAAGATCAGCACCTCGGCCACGAACCCCGCCAGCCCCGGCAGCCCCAACGAGGAGAGGCCCGCCGCCGCCCAGTAGGCAGCGTGGCGGGGCATCCGCTGGGCCAGGCCGCCGAAGATGGTCATGTCTCGCACGTGGGCCTGGTCGTAGAGGGCGCCCACGTTGGTGAACATGAGGGCGGTCATCACCCCGTGAGCGAACATCTGCAATACCGCCCCGCTGATGCCTATTTCGTGCATGCTGGCCAGGCCCATGATGACGTAGCCCATGTGGCTGACGCTGGAGTAACCCACCATGTACTTCAGGTCCGTCTGGGCCAGGGCCGAGACGGCCCCGTACAGGGCGCCCGTCACCCCCAGCGTCATCATCACCGGCGCCCAGAAGTGGGCGCCCTCGGGCATCAGGGCCATCCCTACCTGCAGGATGCCGAAGGCCCCCAGCTTCATCAGCACCCCGGCGTGCAGCATGCTCACCGCCGTCGGCGCCGCCACATGCCCGTCGGGTGACCAGGTATGGAAGGGCCACAGGCCCGCCAGCACCCCGAAGCCCAGCATGAAGAAGGGGAAGAATACCTTCTGAAAGGTCTCGTCGTAGGCCACCGCCTGCAGGGCCGGCAGGTCGAAGGTGCCCAGCCCCGCCTCCACGAAGGTGGCGAAGATGCCGATGAAGATGAGCACGCTGCCCGCCACCAGGTAGAGCACCAGCTTCAGTGCCCCGTACTCCTTGGTCCGCACGAACGTGCCGAAGTTGGTGCTGGCCCCCCAGATGGCGATGAGGAAGTACATCGGCAGCACCGCCACCTCGTACCAGAAGAAGAACCAGAACAGGTCCAGGCTGGCGAAGACGCCATACACCCCCGATACCAGCAGGAACAGCAGCACGAAGTAGTCCTTGTTGCGGTAGTCGATGTTCCAGGAGATGAACACGCCGGTGAAGATGACGATGCCCGTCAGCAGGATGAGGGGCGCCGTTATCCCGTTCACCGCCAGGTGGAAGCTGATGCCGTTCTCGCCCAGAAAGGCCACGTCCCGCAGCCAGTCCAGCCTCAGCTCGAAACGGTAACCGCCGTCCTCGAACTGATAGGCCACGAAGATGAGCAGCGACAGGGCGAAGAGGGCCGTCCCCGAAAGCAGACAGATATAGCGCACCAGGTAGCGCCCCGACAGCGGCAGCCGATCGGGCAGAGGCCCCAGCTTGGGCACGGGCAGGTAGCGCACCTGCTCGTCATGTCGGTAGGGCACCAGCATCAGCAGCAAGCAGGTGCCGATGGGTATGGCGATGGTAGCGAATACGGCCCACTCCATGGCTCTAGATCCTCACCGCCAGGACGACGGCGGCCGCGATGAGAGCTCCGGCGGCGATGGCCAGGGCATAATTGGGCAGCCGCCCCGTCTGCAGGAACTTCAGCTCGAAGCCAGTGAAGAAGGCCAGCCCCGCCGTCCCGTCCACCCCCGTGTCGTTGACCACCACCCGGTCGAACCAGGCGATGACCCGTCCCAGGGCCAGCACTATACGGTCGATGACCCACTGGTAGGCCTCATCAATGTAGTACTTGTGCCAGAGGAGCTGATAGAGGGGACGAAAGCGCTGGGCCAGCACCTGGGCGGGGCGCGCCTCGCCCCACCAGGCCCAGCCCGCCACCGCCAGCCCCGCCACCACCGAGACGATGGAGGCCACGGCTATGGCCGACGGAAACTTCAGCTCCACCGGTTCCTCGAAGAACACGAACTTGCCGATGCTCCCCGGGAAGCCCAGGGCCTCGCCCACGCCATCGAAGGCCCAGAAGCCCGCCACCACCGATATGGCAGCCAGCACCAGCACCGGCAGCAGCATGACGGGCGGCGCCTCGTGGGCATGCTCGTAGGCATGTCGGTCCCGCGGCTGCCCGGTGAAGGTCAGGATGTAGAGGCGGGCAATGTAAACGGCCGTCAGGAAGGCGCTGAAGGCCACCAGGGCCGTCACCGCGGCGTGCTGGTGCTCGCTCACCCCGTGCAGGATGGCGTCCTTGGCCCAGAAGCCCGAGAAGGGGATGAGGGCGGCCATGGACAGCACTCCCACCCCGAAGGCGGCCGCCGTCTGGGGCATCTTGGCCGCCAGGCCGCCCAACTGGGTCACCTCCTGGCGGTCGGTGGCATGAATGACGTTGCCTGCCGCCATGAACAGCAGCGCCTTGAAGAAGCCGTGCACGAACAGGTAGAACATGGCCGCCGTCACGTCGCGGGAGCCGAGGGCCACCATCATCAGGCCCAGACTGTTGAGGGTGGAGTAGGCCACCACTCGCTTGATATCGTTGGCCACCAGGCCGATGGTGGCCGACAGGAACACCGTCGTCAGCCCGAGGGCCGTCACCACGTGCAGCGCCACCGGGTCAGCCAGGTCGAACAGGGGCATGGTGCGGGCCACCAGGTACACACCGGCCACCACCATGGTGGCAGCGTGAATGAGGGCCGAAACGGGCGTCGGCCCCTCCATGGCATCGGGAAGCCACACGTGCAGCGGGAACTGGGCGGACTTGCCCACCGCCCCAGCGAACAGGAGCAGCACCGCCAGCGTCAGGTATTCGCGGCTGTAGCCACCGGCTTCGGCGAACTCGAATATCTCCTTCAGGTTGAACGTGCCCGCCTCCCGCCACAGCAGCACGATGCCGATGAGGAAGCCCACGTCGCCGATACGGGTGGTGATGAAGGCCTTCTTGGCCGCCTCCGCCGCCGACCGCCGCTCGTGCCAGAAGCCGATGAGCAGGAAGGAGCAGAAGCCCACCCCCTCCCAGGCGGCGTACAGCAGCAGCAGGTTGTCGGCCAGCACCAGCGTGACCATGGAGGCCACGAACAGGCTCATGGCGGCGAAGAACCAGCCATAGCGGGGGTCGCCCTTCATGTAGCCCGTGGAGTAGATGAAGATCAGCGTCCCCACGAAGGTCACCACCGCCAGCATCACCGCCGCCAGCTGGTCGAACAGGAAGCCCAGGGTCACGTGAAAGGTGCCGAAGCGCAGCCAGTCGATGCCCGAGGCCACCCCCTCGAAGGGGCCTTCGTCCAGGGCGCCCAGCAGGTCGGCCAGCATGAAGGCGTAGAGGACGAAGCTCGCCGCCACGGCACCGATGGCCAGCCAGTCCCCCCTTCGCGGGAGATAAGGCCCCAGCAGCAGCAAAACCACGAACGCCCCGAAGGGCAGCGTCGGCAGCAGCCAGGCGTGCTCCATGCCTACCATCGAAGCGTGTCCACCTCGTCGACGTTGGCCGTGGCCCGGTTGCGGAACAGCCGCAGGATGATGGCCAGCGCCAGGCCCACCTCGGCCGCGGCGATGGTGATCACGAAGATGGCGAAGATGAGACCACGAAACTCCTGCGGCGCCAGATAGGCCGCGAAGGCCACGAAGTTGATGCTCACCGCTTGCAGCATCAGCTCCACCGACATGAGGATGAGGACGGCGCTGCGCCGCGCCAGCACCCCGTAGACCCCCAGGGCGAACAGGATGGCCCCCAACACCAGAAAGTGCTGGATGGGGATCATTCCTCCCCCTCCTCTATGCGGGCCAGGATGACGGCCCCCACCAGGGCCACGATGAGCACCAGCGAGGCCACCTCGAAGGGCACCGACCAGTTGCTGAAGAGGGAGCGCCCCAGCTCCCGCGCCGGCACCAGGTGGATCTGCTCCGTCGCCCCCAGGGCCGCCCAATCGGTGGTCACTATGGCCGTCACCAGCAGGCCCAGCAGGGCCGAGGCCAGCAAGAAGGCCAGCGGCCGCTGGGGGCTGTCCACCCGTTGGGGCACGTCCCGTGCCCTCGTCAGCATGAGCACGAACAGGACGAGGATGGTGACGGCGGCACCGTATATGAGCACCTGCACGATGGCCAGGAACTCGGCAGCCAGCAGCAGGAAGATGCCGGCCACGCCCAGGAGGGCGACGATGAGGAAGAGGGCGGCGTAGACGACATTGCGGGCGAGCACCACCCCCAGGCCGCCCAGGGTCGTCACCGCCGCGACAACGTAGAAGATCCCCTCTTCCAGCGTCATCCTGTCAATGCCCTGGGGCGCTACGCAGAGAGTGCCGGGGGAACTTCCCCCGGCCCATCATAGCGCCCCCACCCGTAAGGCTCTAGTCCTAGCTCTCCTCCGTTGCGGGACTGCTACTCCTCCTCGCCGCCCCTCTCGGCGCCCTCGCTCTTGGGCCGCCAGCCGCTGTGGGCCACCCCCATGGGCTCCCGGAAGGGATTGGGGAGCTGGCCCGTCTTGGACGGCCGCAGGAGGGCCTCCAGGTCCATGATCAGGTCCTGGCGGTCGAAGCGGGACATCTCCACGCTGCGCCAGGTGTTGTCCATGACGATGGCGTCGAAGTTGCACACCTCGACGCATATGTCGCAGCGCATGCAACGGGCGTAGTCGATGTAGAAGGTGTCCACGATCTTCTTGCGCGGACTTTTGCCCTCCGCGTACTTGGGGTTGTCCTTCATGGTCACCGTCATGCAGTCGGTGGGGCAATAACGAGCGCACACCTGACAGCCAGTGCAGAAAGGCTCGTCGTGCTCGAAGTCCCAAAGGAGCGTCGGGAAGCCCCGCGACCGCTGCGGTAGCTGCTTCTTCTCGGTGGGATACTGGACGGTCACCGGCTTGCGAGCGGCGATGCCCACGCTGGCAGCGATGGTCTTGAGGATGCCCAGCATGTCAGACCTTCACCTCTCTCATGCTTGTCGCAGCGACGGCCACCGGACGCCGCACGGGGGCCGGCCGACGCGCCATGCGGTAGGTCAGGAATATGGCAGCCATGGCCCCGGCACCGGACAGGACGCCCAGGACCACATCGGGCCAGTCGTAGACCAGCACCAGGCCGTTGGCGATGATCTGGTAGAAGGCCAGGGGCAGCAGCACCTGCCACGAATAGGCCATCAGCTGGTCGATGCGCAGCCTGGGCAGGATGGCCCTGGCCCAGAAGAAGAAGAGGATGAATATGGCTGTCTTGACGGCCATGAGGGGCACCTGCAGCGCCGGCCCCACCTCGTTGCCCAGAGGCCAGTTCCAGCCACCCAGGAAGACGATGGCGGTCAGGGCCGAGAGCAGCACCAGGTTGACGTATTCGGCCATCATGAACATGGCCCAGCGCATGCCCGAGTACTCCACGAAGGGGCCGCCCACCACCTCCGACTCGGCCACGGGGATGTCGAAGGGCTGGCGGTAGAGCTCGGCCAGGGCGGCCACGGTGAAGATCAGGAAGGCCAGGGGCTGCCACACGATGTAGGGCACCCGCCCCTGACCGTCCACGATCTGCACCAGGTCGAGGGTGCCGCGGCCGTCGGGGGTATGGGCCACCATGGCCACCGCCACCGCCGCCATCACCAGCGGGATCTCGTAGCTGATGAGCTGGGCGGCGGAGCGCATAGCCCCCAGTATGGCGTACTTGTTGTCGGACCCCCAGCCAGCCATCACCAGGCCGACGATGGAGAGGGTGGAGACGGCCAGGATGAAGAACAGGCCCAGGGCCAGGTTGCGCACGAACAGGTCTT
Source organism: Dehalococcoidia bacterium (assembly GCA_025062275.1). Classification (GTDB taxonomy): domain Bacteria; phylum Chloroflexota; class Dehalococcoidia; order SM23-28-2; family HRBIN24; genus HRBIN24. The sequence continues at coordinate 6,228 of JANXAP010000028.1, read as the reverse complement.
CGGTCAGAGGCAGCGTCACCAGCGCCACCACCGAGGGCACCACCACCACGTAGGGCGCCAGCTCGAAGGTCCAGCGGTCGGCGCTGTGGGGACGCACGTCCTCCTTCGTCAGGAGCTTGATGGTGTCGGCCACAGCCTGGAGGGTGCCGTAGGGGCCTACCCGCATGGGGCCCAGGCGGTTCTGGACTCGGCCGATGACCTTCCGCTCCAGGTAGTTGAGGACGATGACCGCCAGGGGAATGGCGACAGCTATGACCAGCAGCCGCAACAGCCCGTCCAGCCAGGGGTTGTCGCCGATCACCGGTCCACCTCGCACAGGACTATGTCGATGGAGCCGAGGATGATGATGGCGTCGGCCACGTAGTTGCCGATCACCATTTCCCGGAGGGCGGACAGGTTGCAGAAGGATGCCCCCCGCACCTTGTGACGCCAGGGCTTGTCGGCGCCGCGGGAGACGATGTAGACCCCGTACTCGCCTCGGGGCGACTCGGTGCGGGCGTAAACCTCGCCAGAGGGAGGTCGCAGCACCCTCTTGAGGCCCTCGGCCATGATAGGCCCGTTCTTGGGCATCTGCTTCAGGGCCTGCTCCACGATGCGCAGCGACTGACGCATCTCCTCCATGCGCACCAGGTAGCGGTCGTAGACGTCCCCCTGGGTGCCCACCGGGATCTCGAAGTCGAAGCGGTCGTAAATGGAGTAAGGCTCGGCCCGGCGCAGGTCGTGCTTGACGCCGCAGGCCCGCAGCATGGGGCCCGAGAGACCCCAGTTGATGGCCTGCTCGGGCGTCACCGGGGACAGGCCCCGGCAGCGGGCCAGGAACACCTCGTTGTCGGTCATGAGGGCGTCCAGGTCATCGATGCCGCGGCGGACGTGGTCGATGACGTAGCGGCAGTGCTCCTCGAAGTCGTCGGGCACGTCCCAGGCCACCCCGCCGGGGCGGAAGTAGTTGTACATCATGCGCTCGCCGGTGACGGCCTCGAACAGGTCCTGGATGACCTCTCGCTCGCGGAAGGCGTACATGAATGGCGTCCCGAAGAAGCCCACGTCGGTGCCGAAGGCGCCGGCCCACATGAGGTGGCTGGCCACCCGATTCAGCTCCCCCAGGATGACGCGGATGTACTCCGCCCGCTCCGGCACCTCCAGGCCCATCAGCTTCTCCACGGCCAGGCAATAGGTCCACTCGGTGTTGAACTGGGCCAGGTAATCCGTGCGGTCGTGGTAGCCGATGATCTGGCGGTAGTCGCAGTTCTCGGGCAGCTTCTCGTTGCCCCGGTGCATGTAGCCGATGACCGGGTCGCAGTCCTCCACCAGCTCGCCGTTGACCGTCAGCACCATGCGGAAGACGCCGTGGGTGGCCGGGTGCTGCGGCCCCACGTTGATGTGCAGGTCGATGGTCTCCAGCTCGTGTCGGTGCTGGGGGGCTGTGCTGGCCATGACGGGCCGCTAGCCTCCTTCCCCTTCCTGCTCCAGGCGGCGCAGGGCCTCCTGGACGTATTTGCGCTCCTCTTCGCCCGAGAGGCCCTTGGCGCGGGCCTCTTCCCGCGCCTTCTTGATGACCTCGGCCTTCTTCTGGGCCAGTGCGATGCGGGCGGCCTTATCGGCAGCGCTGAGGGGCGCCTTGGCCTCGCCGGCGGGCCGTTGGGGCTGGGCCGCCGGCGCCGCTGCGGTGCCGGCCATCTCCTCCTCGAAGCGCTTCACCGCCTCCTGCACATACTTGCGTTCGTCCTCGCCCGAGAGGCCCTTGGCTCGCGCCTCCTCCCGCGCCTTCTTGATGACCTCGGCCTTCTTCTGGGCCAGGGCCACCTTCTGGGCGCGTTCGTCCCCGGCGGCGGGACGGGCGGCTGCAGGGGCGGCAGGGGCCGCCGCTTCCCTGGCCATCTCCTCCTCGAAGCGCTTTATGGCCTCCTGGACGTATTTGCGCTCCTCCTCCGGCGGGAGGCCCTTGGCTCGCGCCTCCTCCCGCGCCTTCTTGATGACCTCCGCCTTCTTCTGGGCCAGGGCCACCTTCTGGGCCTTCTCGTCCACCACCTCCGGGGCGCCGGGCGGGGCAGCCGCGGCCGCCAGGCGCTCCACCTGCTCCAGCAGGTTCTCCTGCCAGTCCTCTATCTCGGCCAGGGGATGGCTCTTGCGCAGGGGGTAGTAGCCCAACCCCTCTTCGGTGAGGAGGGGCCGCAGGTCGGGGTGCCCCTCGAAGACGATTCCGAACATCTCCCAGGTCTCGCGCTCGTGCCAGTCGGCGGCCTTCCAGAGGTGGGCGACGCTGGGGATGCGCGGGTCGTCGGCCGGGGCACGCACCTTGACGGCGATAGTGTGGCCATGGCGGAAGGAGCGCAGGTGGTAGACCACCTCCAGCTCGTCCAGGTAGTCCACACCCGAGAGGCAGCGCAGGTAATCGAAGGCGAGGCGCTCGTCCTCCTTGAGGGCGGTCATGAGGCGCAACAGGTGCTCACGGGGCACGGTCACCGCCGGGTCGAGCGGCGTGGGCACGTATTCGAAGGGTACATCGGGCAGCGCCTCCCGCAGACGCTCCAGCACGGGAGGCAGGGCCTGGTCGGTGGCGGTGCCCTCGCTCATAGCGCTAGCGGCCCACCTGGCCCCTCTCCTCCATGATCTTCTTCTGGAGGGCCAGGAAGGCGTCCATCAGGGCCTCGGGCCGCGGAGGACAGCCCGGCACGTACACGTCCACCGGGATTATCTTGTCCACCCCCTGCAGCACGCGGTCGTAGCGGGTGTAGGGGCCACCGTTGGTCGCACAAGCCCCCATGGAGATGACCCACTTGGGGTTGGGCATCTGCTCGTAGAGCAGCTTCACAGCCGGCGCCATCTTCTTGGTGACGGTCCCCGAGACGATCATCACGTCGCACTGGCGCGGCGACGGCCAGGGGATGATGCCGAACCGGTCCAGGTCATGCCGGGCCATGTAGGTAGCGATCATCTCGATGGCGCAACAGGCCAGCCCGAAGGTCAGGGGCCACAGGGAGTTCTTGCGGCCCCAGGCGATGATCCAGTCGGCCGGCAGTTGGATGATGCCCGGCAGGAGCTGACGGTACAGGGCCTTGGGGCGGGCGTGGGCCTCCGGCGCCGGCGTCAGCGACTTGACCTCGTGCACCACCTCCGGCGGCACCACATCCGAGCGCGCCCCCGGCGGGTCGTCCCGCACCTCGTAGACCTGTACGGGCCGTCGCTGGACCATCAGCTATCTACCTCCATTGCAGGACGCCCTTTCGCCAGGCGTAGAGCAGTCCGAAGCCCAGGATGACGATGAACACCAGCATCTCGTAGAAGGCCATCGCCCCCACGTCCAGGAAGCTCAGGGCCCACGGGAACAGGAACACGGCCTCGATGTCGAAGATGAGGAACAGGATGGCGAACAGGTAGTAGCGGAAGTGGATCTGAAAGCGGCCACGGCCGATGGGCAACATGCCGCACTCGTAGGTGAGTCCCTTGGGCCGCGTCCGCTGTCGGGGCGAGAGAAGAAGGTTGGCCAGCAGGGCGCCGCCCACCAGCACGAAGCCGAGGACGGTGGCGATCAGGACAGCCGTATACTGCTCGAAGAGGGCGTGGACGTCTGGCACCGCTGGCCTCGACCCCTCATATTACAGGATTGTTCCATCCTCCACAAGCATACTCCCCCCCACCTATACCGTCAATAAAAGAAGGGATGGCTTCGCAAACGCCTCAGTCCAAGGCCTGGAGGCGACGCCGCAGCCCTTCCAGTCGCTCGCGGGCGGCGGCCAGCCTCTCCTCCTCCTTGGCCACCACCTGGGCAGGGGCGCGGGCACGGAACTCCTCCTGGGCCAGGCGGCGGGCCAGCGCCTCCACCTCCCTCTCGGCCTCCTGGAGCTGGCGCCGCAGCCGCTCCCGCTCCCTCTCCACCTCCACCAGGCCGGCCAGGGGCAGGGCCACCTGGGCGCCGGGCAGAACGGCGGTGGCCGCCCCCCGGGCGGGCAAAATGGAGGCGTCGGCGGCGATGTGCAAGGGTCGCGCCCGGGCCAGGGCCTCCAGGGTGGGGGCCAGGCCCGCTAGCATGCTCGCCTCGGGGCTGGCCACGTAGGCCTCCACCCAGCGGCCCGGCTCAACCCTCCACTCGGCCCGCAGGTTGCGTATGGCCCTCACCACCCCCATGACCAGGCCCATCTGCCGCTCGGCCTCGGCGTCCAGCCAGGAGCGGCGCGCCCGCGGCCAGGGGGCGACGATGAGGGCCTCCGTCTCTGCCCAGGCCAGGTAGGGACGGAGACGCTGCCAGATGGCCTCCGTCACGAAGGGCATGAAGGGGTGCAGGAGGCGTAGGGACGTGTCCAGGGCATAGGCCAAGACAGACAGGGCGTCGCGGTCGCCCTGACGCAGCCGCACCTTGGCCATCTCCAGGTACCAGTCGCACAGCTCTCCCCAGAAGAACTCGTGCAGCCTTTTGCCCGCCTCGCCGATCTGGAACTGACGCAGCAGCCCCTCCACGCGGCCGATGGTCTGGTGCAGGCGAGACAGTATCCAGCGGTCCTCGAGGGGCAGAGAGCGACGGCGTCGGCCCGAGGGTGCCTCCACTTTCTCCCCTGGGGCCAGGTGTTCGCCCAGGGCCTGGACGACGAAGCGGCCGGCATTCCACACCTTGTTGGCGAAGTTGCGTCCCCCCTCCAGCTTCTCGGCCGAGAGGCGCATGTCGTTGCCCGGAGCGGCGCCGGTGGCCAGGACGTAGCGCAGGGCGTCGCAGCCATATCGCTCCACCGCCTCCAGGGGGTCCACCACGTTGCCCAGGCTCTTGGTCATCTTGCGGCCGTGGGGGTCCCGCACCAGGCCGTGGAGGTAGACGTAGCGGAAGGGCACCTGCCCCGTGTTGTAGAGGCCCATCATGACCATCCGCGCCACCCAGAAGAAGAGGATGTCGTAGCCCGTCTCCAGCACCGAGGTGGGATAGAAGCGGCGGAAGTCCTCCGTGTCGTCGGGCCAGCCCAGGGTGGAGTGGGGCCAGAGGGCCGAGGAGAACCAGGTGTCCAGCACGTCCTCGTCCTGGCGCAGGTCGGGCGAGCCGCAGGCGCCGCAACGCTGCGGGTCGCGCATGGGGTCCTCCCGCGGTGGCACCGTCACGGCGCCGCAGTCCCGGCAATACCAGGCCGGTATTCGGTGGCCCCACCAGAGCTGGCGCGATATGCACCAGTCGCGAATGTTCTCCAGCCAGTGCAGGTAGACGCGGACGAAACGACGGGGGACGATGCGCACCCTCCCCTCCCGCACGGCGCGGATGGCCGGGCCGGCGAGAGGCCGCATGCGCACGAACCACTGCTCGCTGACGATGGGCTCCACGATGGTGCCGCAGCGCTGGCAGTGGCCCATGCTGTGGCGGTGGGCCTCCTCCCGCTCCAGCAGCCCCAGTTCCTGCAGCCGACGGGCCATCTCCTTCCGCGCCTCGAAGCGGTCCAGGCCCGCCAACGGGCCGGCGTGCTCGTTCATGCGGCCATCGGGGCCGATGCTGACGATGGCCGGCAGGCCGTGACGCTCGCCGATCTCGAAGTCCAGGGCATCGTGCCCGGGCGTGATCTTGAGGGCACCGGTGCCGAAGCGGGGGTCCACCGCCTCGTCGGCGATGATGGGCACCGGCCGCTCGGCCACCGGCACCAGGCAACGACGGCCGATGAGGGGCCGCCAGCGCTCCACCTGCGGGTTCACGGCCACGGCCACGTCGGCCACGATGGTCTCGGGGCGGGTGGTGGCCACCACGATGTATTCGTCGGTGGGCCGCCCCTGGTCGTCCAGCAGGGGATAACGCACGAACCAGAGGTGGCCATCGTGCTCCTGGTGCTCCACCTCCAGGTCCGAGAGGGCGGTGCGGCAGCGGGGGCACCAGTTGATGATGCGCTCGCCCCGGTAGACGAGGCCGTCGTGGTAGAGGCGGACGAAGGTAGTGCGCACCGCCCGCGAAGGCCCCTCGTCCAGGGTGAAGCGCTCCCGCGTCCAGTCGCAGGAAGCGCCCAGCCGGCGGTGCTGCTGGGTGATGGTGGCCCTCGTCCGCTGCGCCCAGTCCCAGACCCGCTGCAGGAAGGCCTCCCGGCCCAGGTCGTGGCGGGAGAGCACTTCCTTGTCCAGCTCTCGCTCCACCACGATCTGGGAGGCGATGCCGCCAAGCTCCACCCCCGCCAGCCACAGGGTGGGCTCCCCCAACATGCGGTGCCAGCCCACCCCCACGTCCTCCAGGGTGTCGGACAGGCCGAGGCCCATGACCAGGGCGCCCGTCAC
>JANXAP010000027.1 GCA_025062275.1 Dehalococcoidia bacterium | reverse complement strand
CAGCCCCGGGCGGACCCGCGGGGGATTCAGCGGTAGAGGCCGTGGCGGTAGATGTAGTCCTCCACCGCCGCCGGCACCAGGTAGCGGATGGAGCGCCCCTCCCGCACGCGACGGCGGATGTCGCTGCCGCTGATGCCCAGGAGCGGCATCTCCAGCCACACCACCCGCTCTCGCGCCGACGGCAGCCGCCGCGACACCTCCGCCAGCGCCTCCTCGCCCGAGCGGTCAGGGCGGCGGGCCACCGCCAAACAGGCCAGGGCCACAATGTCCGCTGGACGGTGCCAGTTGGGCATGTCCAGGAGGGCGTCGTGGCCCATGATGAAGTACAGCTCCGCCCCGGGCAGCATCGCACGAAGCTGCTCCAGGGTGTCGACCGTATAGGAGGGCCCGGGGCGCTCGGCCTCCAGCAACGACAGCTCGAAGGGGCTCCCCTCCAGCGCCAGGCGCACCATCTCCACCCGCTGCCCGACGGGCGAGATGACCCGGTCCTGCTTGCGCCAGGGCAGGCCAGCGGGCACGAACAGGACCCTGTCCAAGCGGAGCTGGTCGCGGGCCTGCTCGGCCAGCAGCAGGTGCCCCCAGTGCACGGGGTCGAAGGTGCCCCCGAGGACGCCTACCCTCAACCTTCCCACTCCACCTCCACATGGCCGAAGCGGACGCGGTCGCCCGGGCGGGCACCGGCCCGCCGTAGGGCCCTGACCACCCCCATGCGGGCCATCCGTCGCCAGAACTCGCGCCGCCCCTCATCGTCCTCCAGGGGCATCATGTAGGCCAGGGATACAGGCTCCCGACCCTCTACCTCCAGCAGCCCATCGCTCCGCCGCACCCGGAAGCGGGGCCCTATGGGCGCAGGCATCGCCTCGTGCTCCACCGTCTCCCTCTCCTCCTTCGGCGGCAGCCGACGGATCACTGCCCGCAGGAGCTCCTTCGTCCCCTCGCCCGTCGCTGCCGAGACGGGGAGCGTCTCGATCCCCTCCCTGCGAAAGGCGTCTGCGAGGGCCGGGAGGCGCGCCCGCACCTCCGGCAGGTCTATCTTGTTGATGGCCACCACCTGCGGCTTGGCGAGGAGGTCGCCTGGGGCCTCCCCCAGCTCTCGGTTCACGGTCTTCATATCGGCCACGGGGTCGGGCCGCGCCCCGTCCACCAGGTGCACCAGCACCCGCGTCCTCTCCACGTGCCGCAGGAACTCCAGCCCGAGGCCCCGACCGCGATGCGCCCCTTCTATCAGGCCGGGAATATCCGCCAGCACGATCTCCCGGCCGTCCACTTCCGCCACCCCCAGCTCCGGCTCGAGGGTGGTGAAGGGATAGTCAGCGATCTTGGGGCGGGCAGCGGTGACGGCCGCAAGGAGGGTGGATTTTCCGGCGTTGGGCATCCCCACGATTCCCACATCGGCCAGCAGCTTCAGGTCCAGCACCAGCTGCCACTCTTCTCCCGGCTCGCCTCTCTGCGCGAACCGCGGGGCACGCCTCGTGGGAGTGGCGAAAGCAGCGTTGCCGAGGCCTCCCCGTCCTCCCCTAGCCACCAGGATCGCCTTTCCCGGCCGGTCCAGGTCCCCCACCAGCGTCAAAGTGCCGTCCCTTTCCACCCTGCGCACCTGTGTCCCCACCGGGACTCGCACGTACAGGTCGGCCCCGCCCCGGCCGTCCATCCCTCCTCCGCGGCCGTGCTGTCCCCGCTCCGCCTCGAACCGGTGCTGCCTCGCCACGCCGTAAAGGGTGCGTAGGTGGGGGTCTGCCACGAGATAGACATCGCCCCCCTTGCCCCCGTTGCCTCCGTCGGGGCCTCCGCGCGGCACGAACTTCTCCCGCCGGAAGGAAACGCACCCGTTTCCCCCGTCTCCCGCTTTTACCCATATCCGCGCTCTGTCAATCATCTCACCAGTCATTATAGGGCGAGGGTGTTGGGGTACTGGCGGTGGTGATGGTGTGGGAGTGGGAAGGGTGGAAAGGGGATAGGGCCACGTTGGTGAGGGCGCGTGGAGAGAGGGCGGAACGGGTGTGACTATGCGGTGGCCTGGCTCAGGCCCAGGGACAGGAGGGAGCGTATCTCGGCCACCTGTCGGCGCAGGAGGGGATCGGTGCGCAGGAGCGACTCTATCTTGGACAGGGCGTGGATGACGGTGGAGTGGTCACGGTTGCCGAACAGGCGGCCGATGTCTTTCAGGGAGAGCTGGCACTGCTCCCTGAGGAGATACATGGCTATGTGGCGGGCATCGGCCAGGAGTTTGGAGCGACCCTTCCCCGCCAGGGCGTTGGGGGGGACGTTGAAGAACTGGGCCACCGTGCGAATGACCGTCTCGGGCGACGGCGGCTGGATGGGGTTGCTGCGGGAGAGGGCGGCGAGAGCCTTGTCCACCACTTCCAGGTCGATGGCCGGTGCCTCGATGAGGCGGGCGTAGGCAACGACCCGGTTCAGGTAGCCCTCCAGCTCGCGGACGCTGCGAGTGCACAGCTCGGCCAGGTAGCGAGCGATGTCATCGGGCAGAGGGAAGCGCAGTTCCTGGGCCTTGCGCTGAACGATGGCCAGCCTCGTCTCCAGCGACGGCGGCTGGATGTCCACCACCAGCCCCCCCTCGAAGCGGGAGCGGAGGTGGGAATCCAGCCCCAGCAGGTCATGGGGTGGACGGTCGGCAGCCAGCACGATCTGTCCTCGCTGCAGGTAGACGTGGTTGAAGGTGTGGTAGAACTCCTCCTGGGTCCGCTCCTTACCGGTGAGGAGATGGACATCGTCCACCAGCAGGGCGTCCAGCTGGTAGTAGCGGGCACGGAAGTCGTCCACCCGTCGCTGCCCCAGGGCAGTGACGAAGTCGGACGTGAACTGCTCGGCCGTGACGTAGAGGACGCGGCGCCCCTGGGAGATCAGGCGATGGGCGATGGCCTGCAAGAGGTGGGTCTTACCCAGGCCGGGGCCGCTGAAGATGTAGAGGGGGTTGTAGAGCTCGCCGGGACTGTCGGCCACGGCCAGGGCGGCGGCGTAGGCCAGGCGGGTGTTCTCCCCTACCACGAACCGGTCGAAGGTGTAACGGCTGTTGAGGCGACCAGCGTTGGGGTCGCTGGCGGGCAGCGGGGTGGGGCGCAGCAGCGACTGAGTGCCGTTGCCCTGACGAGGCGCAGGCTGGTGCAGGCGGAAGGTGACCTCCACTCGCCGCCCCAGGACGCGGGTGACGGTGCTGGTTATCAGGGGCAGAGCGCGGCTGGAGAGCCAGGCGGCCGCATAGTCGTTGGGGGCGCCGACCACGAGGCGGTCGGCCGTCAGCTCCAGGCCCACGGTGTCGCGCAGATAGGTGTCGTAGTTGGGGCGGGTGACCTGGAGCTGTAGCTGCCCCAGAACCGTCTCCCAAAGCCTACGGGCGGCCTCCTCGCTGCTCATGGGATCCACCTCCGCTGTGGGGGGGACGCATTGGGAAGTTAACACGGGCAGCTAGCGGGTTTCAACAGAGCTTATGACAACTAGCGGGCAGAAATCGTCCACCCGTTTTCAACAGAAGGCTCGTCTTGCTCCCGTGATAGACCTCGACTATAATGGCCACGCCCCCGGGAGAGAGCCGCACCATGCTGTTGGCCCTGGACATCGGCAATACCAACGTCACGGTGGGCGTGTTCGAGGATGCCCGCCTGCGACGCACCTGGCGCCTGGCTACCGACGTCCGTCGGGAGGCGGACGAATATGCCGGGCTGCTGCTGACCCTCCTCCATCATGGCGGCATCGACCGGCAGGAGATAGGGGCGGCTGTCATGTGCTCCGTGGTGCCGGACCTGGAGCCGGTGTTCGAGACCGTCTGCCGCACCTATCTGGGGGTGCGCCCCTTGCTGGTGGACGTGGGGGTGCGCACCGGCATCCGCGTCCTCTACGACGCCCCCCGCGACGTGGGGCCGGACCGCGTAGCCGATGCTGTGGCCGCCCTGCACCTGTATGGCGCCCCCGTCATCGTGGTGGACCTGGGGACGGCGACAGTGTTCGATGCCGTCAACCGCGACGGCGACTACGTGGGCGGGGCTATCGCTCCCGGCCTCGGCATCGCCGCCGAGGCCCTGTTTCAGCGCGCGGCCAGGCTCTATCGGGTGGAGCTGACGCGGCCGCGGGCGGTCATAGGCCGCAACACCGTGGCGGCCATGCAATCGGGCATCGTGTACGGCTACGTGGCGCTGGTGGAGGGGATGGTGGCCCGCTTCAAGGAGGAGCTGGGCGCCGATGCCAAGGTGGTGGCCACGGGCGGCTACGCTCACCTCATCGCTGCCGAGACCAGGGCCATCGACCACGTAAACCCCGATCTGACACTGGTGGGGCTGCGACTCATCTACGAGATGAACCGGGACTGAGGGCCATGTACAACCTGACGGGGAGGCGCATCGTCCTAGGGGTAGCGGGCAGCATCGCCGCCTACAAGGCGGTGGACCTGGCGAGCCAGCTCACCCAGCTGGGCGCCCAGGTGGACGCCGTGCTGACGGAGGAAGCCACCCGTTTCGTCACCGCCCTCAGCTTCGCCTCTGTCACGGGGCGTCCCGCCTACAGCGACATGTTCGCACCGTCGGAGACCAGGCCGGAGCTGCACGTGCAGCTGGGTCGAGAGGCGGAGCTGGTGCTGGTAGCCCCGGCCACCGCCACCACCCTGGCGCGGCTGGCCCTGGGCCTGGCTGACGACCTGTTGTCGCTGACAGCCCTGTGCACACGGGCGCCCCTGGTTCTCTGTCCGGCCATGGACTCCCACATGTGGGAGCACCCGGCCACCCGGGAGAACGTGTCCAGGCTGAGGGAGCGAGGCGCTCTCGTGGTGGGGCCGGAGGTGGGACGCCTGGCCTCGGGCCAGGTGGGGCCGGGCCGCCTCGCCGAGCGGGAGACCGTCCTGGGGGCGGTGCGCTACGTCCTGGGCCAGCGCTACGGCGACCTGCGGGGCCGACGCATCGTCGTCACTGCCGGGGGCACCCAGGAGCCCATCGACCCCGTGCGCTACGTCAGCAACCGCTCCTCGGGCAAAATGGGGTATGCTGTAGCCGAGGCGGCTCGCGACCGGGGCGCCCAGGTGACGCTGGTGACGGCCCCCACCTCGCTCCCTGACCCCTACGGTGTGGAGACGGTGCACGTGCGCACCGCCTGCGAAATGCGCGATGCCGTCCTGAAGGCCTGTCGCGATGCCGATGCCCTGGTGATGGCCGCTGCCGTGGCCGACTTCCGCCCCGCCCAGGCCGCTGAGCGCAAGCTCAAGCGGGGGGGCCGCGACTCGCTGGTGCTGGAGATGGTGCCCACGCCCGACATCCTGGGCGAGCTGCGCGGGGCCGAGGGCCTGGTGCGGGTAGGCTTCGCCGCCGAGACGGACGACCTGCTGACCAACGCCCAGAAGAAGCTCCAGGACAAGGCCTTGGACCTGCTGGTGGCCAACGACGTCACCGCTCCCGGTGCCGGTTTCGGCACCGACACCAACAAGGTGGTGATCATGCACCGGAGCGGCCAGAGGGAAGACATGCCCCTCATGAGCAAGTATGATGTGGCCTGGCATATACTCGACCGTGTGGCTGGCCTGCTGGAAGGGAGGAAGACCTGACATGGCCTCCGTCTCGGAACGGTTCACGCTGGAGAAGTTCGCCCGCCACCCCTTTTACCAGGAGGTGAACCGCCGCCTGGTGAAGCTCACGGCCTTGCGCCCCGGTCAGAGGGTAGTGGACCTGGGTGCCGGCACTGGCGCCGTCACTCGCCTGATCCTGGAGGAGGTGGGTGGCAGCCGCGAGTCCGAAGTCATCGCCGTGGAGCCCTCGGCCTCGGCCCTGGAGGCGGCCCGTCGCAACCTGGCCAACGTCTCCGAGGCGGTGGTCCGCTTCGTTCACGGGGGCGCGGAGCGGCTGTCGCAGCTGGTCAAACGGCCCGTGGACGCCGTCCTCTTCTGCAACGCCATCCACCTGGTGCGAGAGAAGTCCAAGGTGCTGCAGGAGGTGAGGCGGGTGTTGAAGGAGGGGGGCACCTTCTCCTTCAACACCTCTTTCTATCTGGGGGCGGAGCCTCCCGAATCGCACCAGTTCTACCGTCGCTGGCTCATCAAGGCCCTCCGCCTGCTGAAGACCAAGTATGGCCTGACGCCCAGCGATGAACGCACGCCGGCCCGCGAGCGCCTGTCGGCCGAGCGATACGTGGCCCTCCTGGAGCAGAACGGCTTCCGCATTCGCCACCAGGAGATAATGCAGGTGCAGATGGACCTGGAGAGCTTCGAGGACATCTCCGAGTACGAGCTGTGGATCGAGGGCATCCTGCCGGGGATTCCGCTGGAGACGGGCAGCGCCGTCCTCAAGGAGAGCGTCCGCGAGACCTTCCGCGAGCTAGGCATCACGTTTTCTCCCCGAAACTGGTTGCTTGTAGTAGCCAGCCGCGCCTGATCCTCCTATAATTGGCCAAAACGGCCGAGCAGGAGGTAGGGCTATGAGCGTTCAGACCCTGAGCGGCTGGTTACTGCGTCTGGCCCGCCTGGACATGAGCGTCCTGGGGGAGGCAGCGTCCACCGCCGCGGCCACCGGGCCGCTGGTGGGGCTGGTGGCGGGCTGTAGCCTAGTGTCGGGATTGGGGCCGTGGCTGTGGTGGGTCTTCGAGGACTTCCCCTTTAAAGGGGAGGCCTTCCTGAAGGCCGTCATCATCGGCGGCCTGCTGCAGGTGGCGGTGTGGCTGGGGTGGCTGTACGTGTCCTACCTGATGGCCACCCGGGTGCTGGGCGGTTCGGGTGAGCTGATGGCCGTCTTTCGGGCCATGGCCCTGGCGTTCGTGCCCATGGTCATCGCTGTGGTGATGTTCATCGAGCCTCTGGCCATCGGTCTGGGGGTGCTGGCGGTGGCAGGGACGGCCATCCTGTCGCAGGCGGCCCTGCAGGCCACCACCGGCCTGGAGTCGGGGCGGGCGGCAGCGGCCAACCTGGTGGGCTTCACCCTGTTCGCGCTGGTGATGTCCCTGCTGGGGGCCACGGGTGAGATCCACGGCCTGGGGGGAGTGGCGCCCGGGGTCTTCTTCTTCAGCCTGTCGTAAGGGCCAGGGCGCGGGCTGTCTCGTCCAGATAGAGGTTCCCCTCTTCGTCGGTGTAGAAGAGGCGGAAGAAGGGATAGCCGCGCTCCCTGATGTTCCGGCTTCCCCCCTCGTGGCGCTCCACCAGGGCCGCCACTCCCACAACCCGGCAGCCCAGGGCCTCCACGGCGGCCGCTGCCCGTAGCGAGGAGCCTCCGGTGGTGACCACATCCTCGACGATGGCCACCGGCAGCCCCCGCACCAGGTCGGCGCCGGCCACCTCGTCCCGAGCGCCGTGCTCCTTCCGCCCTTCCCGCACGTAGAAGACGGGCAGCTCCTGGCCTTCTTTCAAGGCGGCCAGGGAGGCGGCTACAGCGATGGGGATGGCCCCGGTAGCCATTCCCCCTACGGCCTGCGCACCCCAGTTCTGCAGCGGGGCCAGCAGCAGGCGGCCGATGACCTCCGCCCAGCGGGGGTGCAGCGTCACCTGTTTGCCATCGTAATAGTATCGGGCGGGCAGGCCGGAGGCCAGGCGGAACTCGCCGCGGCGGATGCAGCGCTCTCGTATGGCCTGGGCCAGGGAGAGCAGCTCCTCCTGACTGGCCCGGGCCATCCTCAGCCCTCCCGGGCCAGGTCCAGCAGCAGCTGCACCAGGGTGCGGGTGGGGATGCCCGTGGCCCCCTTCACCCAGATGCCCTTGTCCCGGTCCACGTTGTCGGTGGGGGCCATGTCTATGTGCACCCAGGGGGTGTCCTCCACGAAGAAGTGCAGGAACTCGGCGGCGCTGATGGCCCCCCCGTAGCGGTCGCCCACGTTCTTGATGTCGGCCACCTCGCTGCGCAGCATCTCGCGGTACTCGCCGATGAGGGGGAAGCGCCACATGCGCTCGCCGGTGCGTTCCCCGGCGGCCATGAGCTTCTGGGCGAGGGCGTCGTCGGTGGCGAAGAAGCCGGTGGCGGCCGGCCCCAGGGCCACGGCCATGGCCCCGGTGAGGGTGGCCACGTCGATGAGGGGCGAGAGGCCGTTCTCCTTGGCGTAGCAGATGGCGTCGGCCAGGATGAGCCGCCCCTCGGCATCGGTGTTGATGACCTCGATGGTCTTGCCGTTGCGCGCCCGCAGGACATCGCCGGGCTTGGTGGCCGAGCCGGAGGGCATGTTCTCGGTGGCCGGCACCAGCCCCCAGACGTTGATGGGTGCCCGCAGCTTGCCGAGGGCCCACATGGTGGCGATGACGGCCGCCCCTCCCGACATGTCGCCCTTCATCTCCTCCATGCCCTGGGCGGGCTTCAGCGATATGCCTCCCGAGTCGAAGGTGATGCCCTTGCCCAGCAGCCCCACCGTCTTCTGGGAGTCGGGACGGCCCCGGTGGCGCAGGACTATGAACCGCGGCGGCTGCACGGAACCCGCCGCCACCCCCAGCAGGGCGCCCATCCCCATGTTCCGTATCTCCTCGGGGCCCCAGACCTCGCACTCCAGGCCGGCGTCCTCGGCCAGGGCGCGGGCCCGCTCGGCGAACTCGGCCGGGGTGAGCATGTTGGCCGGCTCGTTGGCCAGGTCGCGGGCGTGGTTGGCCGCCTGACCCAGGATGCGCCCCCGCTCCACGCCGCGCTGTAGGGCCTCCAATTTGCTGGCGTCGGCCTCCACCAGCACCACCTCGCGGATCTCCCGTTCGTCCTCGTCGCGCTTGTAGCGACGGAAGCGGTAGAGGCCCATGACGGCCCCTTCGGCGATGGCCTCGGCACACTGCTCGGGGTCGAGGCCGCCGACGCCGGCGCCGTGGACGATGGTGGCCACCGAGTCGGCCCCCAGGCGTCGCAGGTGTCGCAGGGCGGAGGCGGTGACGTCGCGCACCTGCCGCAGGCCGAAGTCGTCCTGCTTGCCCAGGCCGGCCACCAGCACCCGCGGCGATGGCAGCCTGCCCAGGGTGTGGACGACCGTCAGCTCCCCCTCCTTGCCGCGGATCTCTCCCTCCTCGATGAGGCGGGAGATGGCGCCGTCCAGGGCGCGGTCTACGGCGCCGGTGGCGCCGCCGGGGGTGCGCACCCCCTCGAACAGGTTGACGACGATGGCCTTGGCCGGGTAGCGGACGATGTCGCCCGCCTCGACGCGGATCTCCATGACCCCCTCCTGCGAGCGGCCCTTGCAGGGGAAATCATATGTCCAGTCGTCGGGGCGGGGCAAGGGCGGCGAGGGGGGTCCTACAGCTCGACGAAGTCGCCGGTGGCGCGGGCGTAGGCCCAGGCGTCCAGGGCCGGCGGCTGCAGCCCCAGCTGGGTGATGATGGTCTGGGCCTGGGAGCGGTGGTCGGTGCCGTGCTGGAAGGCCTGCACCAGCACCGTCACGGCCGGCACGCGGAAGGCCCGGTCCGGCAGACGCCGCTCCACCTGACGGGCGGCCAGGTCCTCGGAGGCCAGGGCGATGAGCGCCTCGCCGCTGCTCCTGGCCGCCTCGGCCAGCGCATCGAACCCCGGCCAGGGCGTCCGCTCGTCCACCGCCCGCTCGGGCGGGGAGCCGCGCAGGCCCGTCACGTAGCGGGCCTCGGCCCCCAGGATGTGCAGCAGTATTCCCCGCAGGCTGCCCATGGTGCCGGGGACGGCGAAGTCCAGCTGCTCGTCGCTCAGGCCGCGACAGAAGTCTATGAGCTGCAGGTTGGCCCAAAGGTTCTGGCGGAAGAAGTAGCCCAAGACCTGGTCCACAGTGGCGTCTCCTGCCCCGGCGGGGGCCTCAGGGCTGCTGGCGACGGGCCACCCTTCCCGGCCCCGGCCCCTCCACCGGAGTGAGGGCGATAACCTCGTCCAGCTCAGTGGAGGTGGCCTGGGGCGCTGGCGGCGCCTGCCCGAACTTCTCCTCTATGACCTTGTGCCCCTCCTCGATGAGGGCCGAGAGGAACTGGCTCTCGGGCACCACCCGCACCACCTCGCCCTTGCGGAAGATGGCCCCCTTGCCCTTGCCGCCGGCGATGCCGATGTCGGCCTCCCGCGCCTCGCCGGGGCCGTTGACCACGCAGCCCATGACGGCCACGGTGATGGGGTAGCCCAGCTTCTGGAAGTAGGCCTCCACCTGGTTCACCAGCGGTATCAGGTCTATCTCGATGCGGCCGCAGGTGGGGCAGGCGACGATGGTGGCACCCCGCTGGCGCAGGTTGAGGGCCTTGAGGATGTCGTAGGCCACCGGCACCTCCTCCTTGGGGTCGGCGGCCAGAGACACGCGGATGGTGTCGCCGATGCCCTCGGCCAGCAGGATGCCGATGCCCACGGCCGAGCGCACGGCGCCGGAGCGGGGCGGCCCCGCCTCCGTCACCCCCAGGTGGAAGGGGTAGTCCACCAGCTTGGCCATCTCGCGGTAGGCGGTGACCATGGTGGGCACATCGAAGGACTTGAGGGAGATCTTGATGTCCGAGAAGCCCAGGTCTTCGAGGATCTGGATCTCCCACAGGGCGGCGTCCACCATGCGCTTCCACTTGGGGGGCGGCATCTCGCCCTCGGCCAGCGGCGGCAGGGGCGGCAGGCTGCCCTCGTTGACGCCCACACGTATGGGCACGCCCCGCGCCTTGGCCTCCCGCACTACCTCCTTCACCTTCTCCGGGTCGCGGATGTTGCCCGGGTTCAGGCGCAGGCCGTGGATGCCCGCCCGCAGGGCGGCCAGGGCCAGGCGATGGTCGAAGTGGATGTCGGCGATGAGGGGCACCGGGCTCCTGCGCACCAGCTCGGGCAACGCCTCCGCCGCCTCCCGGTCGGGCACCGCCACCCGCACGATGTCGCAGCCCAGCTCGGCCAGCTCCTGGATCTGGCGCAGGGTGGACTGGACGTCGGCGGTGTCGGTGTTGGTCATGGACTGGACGGCGATGGGGGCGTCGCCGCCGATCTGGACGCTGCCCACCCAGATGGGCCGCGTCTTGCGGCGTGGCGCCAGGGTGTTCATGGCCTCCAGCTCGCTCATCGGAACAGGCTCTCCTCTCTCAGTATGCGCAGGACATCGAAATAGGTGATAACCACCGCCAAGGTTATGATAGCCATCAGCCCCACGAAGTGCACCAGCGCCTCCTTCTCCGGCGCCAGCCGCTTGCCCCGCCGGGCTACCTCGATGAGGACGAAGACGATACGCCCTCCGTCCAGCATGGGCAGGGGCAGGAGGTTGATTATGCCCAGGTTGATGGAGAGGAGGGCGGCAAAGTCCAGGAGCGTCCGCCAGCCGGACCTCTCCACCACCTCTCCCGTGGCCTGGGCGATGCCCACCGGGCCGGCCACCTCCGGCCGGCCCCCGCCCGTAAACCACGATATCACCTCGTTGCGGGCCAGGATGAGGGACTCGACGGTGGCCGTCCAGCCCTTGCCCAGCGCCTCCCAGAAGGGGTAGGACTCCCGCTCGGTATATGAGAGGGCCATAGCCACGCGGATCCCCGTGGGGCCATCGGTGCGAAAGCGGGCGTGGACGGGGATATGCATTATCTGGCCCCCTCCGCCGCCCAGGACGCTGGCCCCGCCCGCCTCGGGCCGCTTGATGGTGAAGGTCACCGTCTCTCCCATGCGCAGCCTTATTTCGCGGCCCAGGTCCTGCACGTTGCGGATCGTCTGGCCGTCCAGGGCGAGCACCACGTCCCCTGGCCGCAGCCCCGCCTCCTCGGCCGGCGAGCCGGGCACCACCTCTGCGATGGTCACCAGTCCTACCGGCACCTCCCGCGGGATGCTGAAGGCGATGGCGAACAGGAGGATGGGCAGGAGCAGGTTCAGGACCGAGCCCGAGGCCAGCACCACCAGCCGGGCCAGGGGAGGCTGACGCGCCAGGCTCTGGGGATGGGTGGGATCCTCCTCCCCCATGAGCCGCACGAAGCCCCCCAGGGGCAGCAGGTTTATGGAGTATATGGTGTCCCGGAAGCGGAAGCCCCACAGGCGAGGCGGATAGCCCAGCCCTGCCTCCAGCACCTTCACGCCGAACAGCTTGGCGGTCAGGAAATGGCCCAGCTCGTGGACCACCACTAGGAAGGCCAGGATGCCGATGAAGGCTAGGATCCCCTGCCAGGTCATGCTACCGCGCCCTCGCCCTCACCCACTCATCGGCCCGCGCGCGGGCCCAGGCATCGGCCTCCAGCACCTCGTCCAGAGAGGGATCGGCGGCGCCGCGGTGGGCGCTCAGCACGTCTTCCAGCAGGCGCGGTATGTCCAGAAAGCCGATGTGGCCGGCCAGGAAGTGCTGCACCGCCACCTCGTCGGCCGCCGAGAGGGCCGCAGGATAGGTGCCGCCCCGGCGCCCCGCCTCCAGGGCCAGGGCCAGGCAGGGGTACCGGCGCAGGTCCACCGGCCCGAAGTGCAGCGCCCCCAGCCGCGCCAGGTCCACTCGCGGCACGCTGGCGCCCTCCACCCGCTCGGGGTAGGTGAGGGCCAGCTGAATGGGCAGGCGCATGTCGGGGGCGCTAAGCTGGGCCTTCAGGGAGCCGTCGCGGAACTCCACCAGAGAGTGGACGATGCTCTCGCGATGGAGCAGCACGTCGATTCGCTCGAGGGGAAGGTCGAAGAACCAGCGCGCCTCGATGCACTCCAGCCCCTTGTTCAGGAGGGTGGCCGAGTCCACTGTGACCTTAGGCCCCATCTGCCAGGTGGGGTGGCGAAGGGCCTCGGCGGCGGTGACGCGGGCCAGCTCCTCCAGAGGGGTGTCGCGGAAGGGGCCGCCGGAAGCGGTGAGCAGCAGCCTGGCTACGCCCTCCGGCCGCTCACCCCAGAGGCACTGCCAGATGGCCGAGTGCTCCGAGTCCACCGGCCGCAGCTCGCCGCCCCCCTGGCGGGCCGCTTCCCTCACTAGGTGCCCTGCCATGACCAGCACCTCTTTGTTGGCGAGGGCCACCACCTTGCCCGCCCGCAAGGCAGCCAGCGTGGGCGACAGGCCCGCGCGACCTACGGTGGCCACCATCACCACGTGGGCATCCTCGGCCACGGCCATCTCTTCGGGGAGGGCCCAGCGGCAGGGGAGGCCCAGCTCCCGCAGGCGCATGTAGAGCTGTTCGCCGTCGCGGCTGGCGTAGACCAGGCGGGGGCGGAACTCGCGTACCTGCTCCTCCAGCAGGCTGAGGTTGTTGCCGGCGGCCAGCCCCACCACACGGAAGCGGCCGCGCAGCGCCCTCACCACCTCGAGCGTCTGGCGGCCGATGGAGCCGGTGGATCCCAGGACGACGAGGCCCTTCACTTGCTCACCCACAGGCCCCAATAGTATACCAGAGGGGCCACGAACAGGACGCTGTCCAGACGGTCCAGGAAGCCGCCGTGGCCCGGGATGGCCGCTGAGGCGTCCTTGACGCCCGCCCCTCGCTTCAGGAAGGACTCGCACAGGTCGCCCAGGGTGGCGGCAACGGCCACCAGCGGTGCCAGGGATGCCACATCGGCGGGCGGCAGCCGCAGCCCGGTGGCCCAGTTGATCAGGACGACGCCCAGGCTCCCCAGCAGCAGCCCCCCCAGGGTGCCCTCCCAGGTCTTGCCGGGGCTGAGGTGGGGGGCCAGGCGCCGTCGGCCCAGGGTGCGGCCCACCACATAGGCGGCGGTGTCGGTGCTGAAGGCGCCGAAGATGGCCACAAGCGTCCAGTCCTCACCGGCAGGGAGGCGCCGCAGCAGCACCAGGTGGCCTCCCAGGAGGCCCAGGTAGGCCAGGGCGGCCACTAGGGGCAGCCAGAGGGCCAGGGCCTGGCCGGGCACGGGCCGTCCGAGGGCCCACAGGAAGGCGAGGGCCAGGGCGAGGGACAGGGCGCCGGCCCACCAGTCTGCCCCGTGGTGGGCGGCGGCCACCGTCAGCCCCATCAGGGCCAGCGCCAGATAGGTGGGGGCCGGTTGGCCCAGCAGGCGCAGGGGGCCACGGCCGGCACCGTAGAGGGCGCCCAGCAGCTCCACCGTGCCGGCGCCCAGGACCAGGGCCACCCCCAGGCTGTAGGGGGTGCCGCCCAGGTGCACCAGGCCCAGAATGGCCGGCACCCCTACGGCGGCGGACAGGGAGCGGGCCAGCAGGCCGTCAGCGCGGCCGGCCTCGGCCGTTCTGAGGCGGCTCAGGATAGTCGCTCTCATCCTGGGGGAGACGCCCGAAGCGGCGCTGGCGCTGGGAGTAGGCCAGCAGGGCCTGGTCGATGTCCTCCTCCCCGAAGTCGGGCCAGTAGACGGGGGTGGAGTAGAACTCGGCGTAGGCCCCCTGCCAGAGGAGGAAATTTGAGAGACGCATCTCGCCGCCGGTGCGGATGATGAGGTCCGGGTCGGGCAGCTCGGCGGTGTAGAGGTAACGGGCCACCAGGGCTTCGTCCACCTCCTCCGGGCGGACGCCGGCGGCCACGATGCGCCGCACCGCGTCCACGATCTCGGCCCTCCCCCCGTAGTTGAAGGCGATGGCCAGGGTCATGCGTCGGTTGTGGCGGGTCAGCTCCATCGCCTCCTCCACCTGCCGCCGCAGGCGGGGCGGCAGCCCTTCCAGCCGCCCCAGGTGCAGCAGGCGGATGCCGTTCTCGTGCAGGTGGCCCAGCTCGCGGCGGATGACCCGCCCCAGGATGCGCATGAGGCCGTCCACCTCGGAGCGTGGGCGGGACCAGTTCTCGGTGGAGAAAGCGAAGAGGGTCAGGTACTGGACGCCGTAGTCGCCGAAGCGCTGGATGACGCGGCGCAGGTTCTCGGTGCCGGCCCGGTGGCCGGCCAGCCGGGGCAGTCCCCGTTGCCGCGCCCAGCGGCCGTTGCCGTCCATGATGATGGCCACATGGCGCGGCACTCGGGCCAGCGGCAGGGGTGCACGACGTGCTCCCTCCTCATCGGAGAGGGTGGCAGCATCGGAGGCGAAGGAGAGGACCTGCGGCTGCCGGCTCAGACCGTCAGCACCTCCTCCTCCTTGGCCTCGCAGAGCTGGTCGATCTCCTTGATGAAGCTGTCGGTGAGCTTCTGCAGCTCCTGCTCGGCGCGGCGGAACTCGTCCTCCGAGACCTGATGCTCCCGCTCCAGCCGCCGCAGCTCATCGTGGGCGTCGCGGCGCACGTTGCGCACCGCCACCCTTCCCTGCTCCCCCCGCTGGCGCACCAGCTTGGCCAGCTCCTTGCGCCGCTGCTCCGAGAGGGGCGGCAACGCCAGGCGAATGACGGTGCCGTCGTTGGAGGGCGTCACCCCCAGGTCCGATTGCTGGATGGCCTTCTCGATGGCCCTGATGAGGCTCCGGTCCCAGGGCTGGATGACGATGAGCCGCGCCTCGGGGGTGGTGATGGTGGCCAGCTGCTTGAGCGGGGTGGGAGTGCCGTAATAGTCCACCTTGATGTGCTCCACCAGCGCCGGGCTGGCCCGGCCGGTGCGAATGGTGGAGAGGTCGTGGCGCAGGGCCTCCACCGCCTTGGCCATGCGCTGGCGGGCGTCCTTGAGCAGCGAGTCGATCTCCGGGCGGATCATCGCCTCTCCACCTCCCCCGCCGAGAGGGGTGCCAGCACCGTCTCCTCGGGGCCGATGATGGTGCCCAGCCGCTCGCCCTGGACCACCCGGACGATGCTGTCGGGCGCTCGCAGGTCGAAGACCACGATGGGCAGGTCGTTCTCCATGCACAGGGCCAGGGCGGTGCTGTCGATGACCTCCAGGCGACGGTTGAGGGCCTCCAGATAGGAGATGCTCTGGAACTTGCGGGCGCCGGGGAACTTGTTGGGGTCGGCCTCGTAGACGCCGTCGACGTTGTTCTTGGCCATCAGCAGCACCTCGGCGTCGGTCTCGATGGCCCGCAGGGCGGCGGCGGTATCGGTGGTCATGTAGGGGTTACCGGTGCCGGCAGCGAACACCACCACCCGTCCCTTCTCCAGGTGGCGAATGGCCCTCCGCCGTATGTATGGCTCGGCCACCGCCTGGATGGTGAGGGCGGATTGGGTGCGCACCACTGCCCCCAACTGCTCCAGGGCGTCCTGCAGGCACAGGGCGTTGATAATGGTGGCCACCATGCCCGCGTAGTCGGCGGTGGTGCGCTCCATCCCGCGGGCGGCGAACTGGGCGCCTCGGAAGATGTTGCCTCCTCCCACCACCACCGCCACCTGCACCCCCATGTCCACCACCGCCTTGATCTGGCGGGCGATCTGCTTCAGGGTATCGGGGTCGATGCCGAAGGGCTGGTCGCCCATGAGGGCCTCGCCACTGAGCTTGATGAGGACGCGGCCGTATCTGGGCGCGGCCATGCCCTTCAACCCCTAGGCTGCGGGGTCTTCGTAGCGGCCCAGCTCGAAGCGGGCGAAGCGTCGCACCCGCACGTTCTCCCCCGTCTTGGCGATGACCTCTCGCACCAGGTCGGCTATGGTGCGGGACTCGTCACGGACGTAGGGCTGGGAGAGAAGGCACAGCTCTCGGGGGTCGCCCTCGCCGGGCGGCATCTCCTCCTCGGAGACGTATTTGGGGGCCATGGCCGCCACTTGCAGGGCGATGGCCTGGGCCAGGGCGCGGAACTCCTCGGTGCGGGCTACGAAGTCGGTCTCGCAGTTGACCTCCACCAGGGCGCCCACTCGGCCGTCATGGTGGACGTAGGCCCAGACCAGGCCCTGGGCCGTCTGGCGGCCGGCCCGCCTCTCGGCGATGGCCACCCCTCGCTGGCGCAGGATCTCCTTGGCCCGCTCCAGGTCGCCGTTAGCCTCCTCCAGGGCGCGCTTGCAGTCCATCATGCCGGCCCCGGTCATGTCGCGCAGGGCCTTGACCGCTTCGGCTGAGACAGCCACTTTCCGGACCTCCCGTCAGGCTGTTAGGCTGCAGGCTGGCCCTACCCCTCCTCGGGGGCGGGCTCCTGGACAGCCCCTTCCTCGTCGGGCGAGAAGACGAAGCCCGTCTCGCGCAGGGCGGCCAGCTCCTCCTCGCCCGCCTCCATCTCCACCTTGGCCCTGGCCTCCCGCTCGGCCAGCCCCTCCAAGACGGCGTCGGCCACCAGGCCGGTTATGAGCTTGATGGCACGGACAGCGTCGTCGTTGGCTGGGATGGGGTAGTCGATGAGGTCGGGGTCGCAGTTGGTGTCCACCATGGCCACGATGGGGATGCCCACCCGTCGCGCCTCGGCCACGGCGATGTACTCGCGTCCAGGGTCGATGACGTAGAGGGCCGAGGGCAGGCGGGTCATCTCCTTTATGCCGGCCAGGTGGCGGTTGAGTTTGGCTATCTTGTCCTCCAGGCGGGCCGCCTCCTTCTTGGTGAGGCGGGCCAGCTCACCCCGTGCCTTGGCGTCCTCCAGCCGCACCAGGTAGTCGATGCGGGCCTGGATGGTCTGGAAGTTGGTGAGGGTGCCCCCCAGCCAGCGGGTGTTGACGTAGGGCATGCCGCAGCGCCTGGCCTCCTGCTCCACTATCTCCTGGGCCTGGCGCTTGGTGCCCACGAAGAGGATGGTGCCCCCCTGGGCCACCGTCTCCCGCACGAAGTTGAGGGCCTCCTCCAGCTTCTGGACCGTCTTCTGCAGGTCGATAATGTGGATGCCGTTGCGCTGGGTATAGATGTAGCGGCGCATCTTGGGGTTCCAGCGCCGCGTCTGGTGGCCGAAGTGCACTCCGGCCTCCAGAAGGGACTTCATGGATACCGCCGACGGCAAGCTGTCCTACCTCCTCCCGGACTCTCCGCAGGGCAGTATAGCACAGGGGCTATCTTCGGTCATGCTGCGCCCTCGGGCAAGGTTTGCGTTGCCAAATTCACAATCTGCCCCCTATAATGGACTCGGACCCCGTGGCCTCTCATCCTGGCAGCCGGGAAAGGAGGTAGGAGCCGTGCCCATCTACGAGTACCGTTGCTCCCAGGGCCACCAGTACGAGCGCTGGGAGGGGTTCGATGCCCCCGTGGAGCAGGAGTGCCCCAACTGCGGCAGCACGGCCCGCCGCCTCTTCAGCCCGCCGGCCATCATCTTCAAGGGGCCGGGCTTCTACAGCACCGACAACCGTAAGAACGGCCACCGCTCTGAGGAATCGGAGAGCAAGGACGAGGCCAAGGCCGAGTCCACGGCTTCCTAGGGCCGCCCGGACCCGGGACGACAGGGCCCCTACGCCCCCTGCAGAGAGGGGGCGCGTTGCGTCCATGCCGGGGCGACCATGAAGGCGGTGCTGCAGCGAGTCCGCCGCGCCTCGGTGACGGTGGACGGCGAGACGGTGGCCAGCATCGGCCCCGGCCTGCTGGTGTTGCTGGGGGTGGCCCAGGGCGACAGCGAGGCCGATGCGCGCAAGCTGGCCAGAAAAACGGCGGAGCTCCGCATCTTCGCCGACGCTCACAGCAAGTTCAACCTCTCCCTTCTGGACGTGGGGGGCGAGGCCCTGGTGGTGAGTCAGTTCACGCTGCTGGCCGATTGCCGCAAGGGACGCCGCCCCAGCTTCACCCAGGCAGCCCCTCCCCAGGAGGCAGCGCCCCTGGTGGATGCCTACGCCCAGGCCCTGCGGGAGCTGGGCGTCCCCACCCGAACGGGCCGCTTCGGCGCCCTCATGCAGGTGGAGCTGGTCAACGACGGCCCCGTCACCATTGTCTTGGACAGCCGCGAGCTGTGACCGTCAGGGCCCGGGGCAGGGGGCGCTGGGCAGGGGGGTGAGGCCCTCCAGTGCCCTGAGGATGGCCAGGGCATCGGCCGAGTTGACCCGTCCGTCACAGTTCACATCGCCCCAGATGACGGCGGCCGCGCCGTCGCCGGGAGCGGGGCAGCCCTGCGGGAGCTGCAGGGGCATGCCCAGCAGGCCCCGCATCAGGTTGAAAACGTCCTGGGCCGTCGTCCGGTCGTCGCAGTCTACGTCAGCGCGGACGTAGCTCTGGGCGGCGCGAAAGACGAGGGTGCAGACCACTGCGCTGCCCGCCTCGACCCTGACCGCCGAGAGGGGGCTTCCGTTGTCGCAGGTGCCGCCGGCCAGAACCCAGCCCGGCGGCGCCTGCGGGACGATGGCGTACACGCCCGGCGGGACAGGGCCGCAGGCGCGGGACGAGGGCGTGGCCGAGGTGGCGTCGTCGTCCAGGACGAGGGACTGGCAGGAGGGCAGGTCGCTGGCCACGTCGAAGGCCTGAGGAGAGTCGGGCTGCGCGTCCACCACCAGGACGACGATACCCGGTCTGGAAGACGGCGGTGACCCGGGCGGCTCTGTTCCCCCGTCGAATCCGCCTCC
>JANXAP010000026.1 GCA_025062275.1 Dehalococcoidia bacterium | reverse complement strand
ATGGCCGCCGCCGCTGCCATCTGCGGGCTCACCAGGTGGGTGCGGCCGCCGCGGCCTTGGCGTCCCTCGAAGTTGCGGTTGGAAGTGGAGGCGCAGCGCTCGCCGGGTTGGAGGATGTCGGGGTTCATGCCCAGGCACATGGAGCAGCCCGACTCTCTCCACTCGAAGCCCGCCTCCTTGAAGATGCGGTCCAGCCCCTCCCGCTCCGCCTGCAGCTTCACCTGGGTGGAGCCGGGCACCACCATGGCCCGCACGCGGGGGTGCACCTTCTTGCCCTTGACCACCTCGGCGGCGGCCCGCAGATCCTCGATACGGGCGTTGGTGCAAGAGCCGATGAACACCCGATCCACGTGGATGTCCACGATGGGCGTGCCCGGCTCCAGGCCCATGTAGCGCAGGGCCCTTTCGGCCGCCTCGCGCTCCTCCGGCGTGGGGAACGAGGACGGGTCGGGAACCCGCCCCGTCACCGGCACCACCTGGCCCGGGTTGGTGCCCCAGGTCACGTAAGGCTCCATCTGGGCGGCGTCCAGCACCACTACCTTGTCGTACTTGGCGCCCGGGTCGCTGGGCAGCGACTGCCAGTATTCCAGGGCGTCCTCCCAGTCCTTGCCCTTGGGGGCGAAGGGGCGCCCTTGCAGATAGGCAAAGGTGACGTCGTCGGGGGCGATCATGCCCGCGCGGCCGCCGGCCTCGATGCTCATGTTGCACACCGTCATCCGCCCCTCCATGGACAGGGAGCGGACGGCGCTGCCGGTGTACTCGATGACGTGGCCCACCGCGCCGTCCACGCCGATGCGGCCGATAATGCCCAGGATCATGTCCTTGGCCGTAACGCCGCGGGGCAGTTGCCCCTCCACCCGTATCTCCATGGTCTTGGGGCGCTTCAGCTTGATGGTCTGGGTGGCCAGCACGTGCTCCACCTCGGAGGTGCCGATGCCCAGGGCGAAGGCCCCGAAGGCGCCGTGGGTGGAGGTGTGGGAGTCGCCGCAGACGATGACCATCCCCGGCTGGGTGAGGCCCAGCTCGGGGCCGATGACGTGCACGATGCCCTGGCGGTCCGACTGCAGCCCGAAATAGGTGATGCCGAACTCCTGGCAGTTGCGCTCCAGGGCCTCGATCTGCCGTCGCGATATCTCGTCGGTGATGGGCTGGCTGCGGGGCCAGGTGGGCACGTTGTGGTCGCAGGTGGCCACCGTGAGGTCGGGGCGGCGCACCTTCCTTCCCGACAGCCGCAGGCCGTCGAAGGCCTGGGGCGAGGTCACCTCGTGCACCAGGTGCAGGTCCACGTAGAGGATGGCCAGCCCGTTCTCCTGGTGGACCAGGTGCGATTCCCAGATCTTTTCGAACATGGTCTTGGGGGTCATCCTTCCAGCCTCCTCTCGGCGCCTAGGGGTTGGACCAGGCCCGTTCCTCTCGCGGCACCCGCGTCAGGGCGCGGTTGAGGGCGTCCATGAGGGCCTTGGCCGAGGCCACCACGATGTCGGTATCGGAGCCGATGCCCACGAAGGTGTGGCCGTCCACCTCGATCCGCACCGTCACCTCGCCCTGGGCGTCTATCCCCTCGGTGACGCTCTTGACCTGGTACTCCAGCAGCCGGTTGGGGACGCCCACCAGGGCGTTGATGGCGCGGTAGGAGGCGTCCACCGGCCCGGTGCCGGTGGCGGTGGTCTGCAGGACCTGCCCTTCGGGGCCCAGGAGGCGCACCGTGGCGGTGGGCACCAGCTGGTTGCCGCAGCTCACCTGTAGCAGGTCCAGCTTGTAGACCTCCACGCTGGCCCGCCGCTCCTCCATCACCAGCATCTCCAGGTCCCGGTCGTCGATCTCGCCCTTCTTGTCGGCCAGCTCCTTGAAGGCGCGGAAGACCCTGTCCAGCTCCTCCTCGGCCAGCTCGTAGCCCAGCTCCCGGAGCCGTGCCCGCAGGCCGTGGCGGCCCGAGTTCTTGTTGAGGACGATGATGCCGCCCCTCGGCAGGCCGACGTCCCGCGGGTCGATGATCTCGTAGGTCTCTCGCAGCTTGACGATGCCGTGCTGGTGGATGCCCGACTGATGGCGAAAGGCGTTGGCCCCCACGATGGCCTTGTTGGGCTGCACGGGCACCCCCGTCAGCTGGGAGACCAGACGGCTGACGCGGTATATCTGGGTGGTGTCGAGGCCCGTGTCCACACCGAAAAAGTCGCGGCGGGTCTTGAGGGCCATCACCACCTCTTCCAGGGCAGCGTTGCCGCCCCGCTCGCCGATGCCGTTGACGCATACCTCCACCTGCCGCGCTCCCGCGCGCACGGCGGCCAGCGAGTTGGCCACGGCCAGCCCCAGGTCGTTGTGGCAGTGGACGGAGATGCGCGCCTTGTGGATGTTGGGCACCCGCTCCAGGATGCTGCGGATGAAGGCAGCGAACTCCTCGGGGATGGCGTAGCCCACCGTATCGGGGATGTTGACGGTGGTGGCCCCGGCGTCTATGACCTCCTTCAGCATCCGGTAGATGTATTCGGGGTCGGAGCGAGTGGCGTCCTGGGGCGAGAACTCCACGTCGGGGCAGTATTTGGCCGCCCGCGCCACCATGGTGCGGGCCATCTCCAGCACATGCTCCCGGTCCTTCTCCAGCATGTGCATGATGTGGATGTCGGAGCTGGAGATGAAGACGTGCAGGCGGGGGCTTTCGGCCTCCTTCACCGCCTCCCAGCCGATGTCGATGTCCTCGGGCACCGCCCGGCAGAGGGTGGCGATGACGGACCCCCGCACTTCCCGGGCGATACGGCTAACGGCCTCGAAGTCGCCCGGCGAGGAGGCGGCGAAGCCCGCCTCGATGATGTCCACCCGCATCCGCTCCAGGGCGCGGGCTATCTCCAGCTTCTCTTCGGCGTTGAGGGCCACCCCTGGCGTCTGCTCGCCGTCGCGCAGGGTGGTATCGAAAATGAGTACCCGGTCTTCAGCCATCTCTCTCAACCTCCCAGGACCGTCGTCTAGCGGACTGCCGGACGCCCTCGCCCGGGCCTAGCGCCCGGGGAGGGCTCGGGAAGGTTGAGGGTGAGGATCTCGATTACCAAGGGTTCTCCCCTACTTCCCCAAAATGCTTTCCAGGTCGCGAGCGTGCTCCTCGGTGTCCTTGAGGATGTCCTCCAGCAGGCGGCGGGTGGCCGGGTCGTCCTCCTTCTCCGCCTGCTTGATGAGGCGCCGGTACATGGCGATGGCCTCGTATTCCAGCTCCAGGTTGTCCTCGACCATCTGGCGCAGGTCGCCGCCGATCTTTATCTCGCCCACCTTGGTGGTGGGGGTGCCGCCCAACAGGTCGATGCGCTCGGCCAGCATGTAGGCGTGGCGCATCTCGGTCATGGCCAGCTCCTTGAACTTCTCGGCGATGGGCGGGCTCTCCATCCCCCGCGCCAGTATGTGGTCCCACATGTACTGGAAGATGGAAGCCATCTCCTCCGACAGGGCCTCGTTGAGCATGTCGATGAACTCTTGGCTAGCCTTGGGCCTGCCCATTTCCGCCTCCTACTTGGTCCCCTTGAGCCAGGGCATCATGGCCCGCAAGCGGCGCCCCACCTCTTCGATGGGGTGGCGGGCGTCGCGCTCCCGCAGGGCCAGGAACACCGGTCGCCCGGCCTGGTTCTCCAGCACCCACTCGCGGGCGAACTGGCCGCTCTGGATCTCGGCCAGCACCTGCTTCATGGTCTCGCGCACGCGACCGTCGATGATGCGGGGGCCGCGGGTGTAGTCGCCGTATTCGGCCGTGTCGGAGATGGAGTAACGCATGTAAGAAAGGCCCCCCTCGTACATCAGGTCCACGATGAGCTTCAGCTCGTGCAGGCACTCGAAGTATGCCACCTCGGGCTGGTAGCCCGCCTCCACCAGCGTCTCGAAGGCGGCCTTGACCAGGGAGCTGACGCCGCCGCACAGAACCACCTGCTCGCCGAACAGGTCCGTCTCCGTCTCCTCGGCGAAGGTGGTCTCGATGACGCCGGCGCGGGTGCAGCCGATGCCCTTGGCGTAGGCCAGGGCGATGGGGCGGGCGTTCTCGCTGGCGTCCTGGTGCACGGCCAGCAGGGCTGGCGTCCCCAGGCCCTGCACGAACAGCTCCCGCAGGCGGTGGCCGGGCCCCTTGGGGGCCACCATGGTCACGTCCACATCGGGCGGCGGGACGATCTGGTGAAAGTGGATGTTGAAGCCGTGAGCGAACATGAGCATCTGTCCCGGCCGCAGGTGGGGGGCGATGCTCTCCTGGTAGATCTGGCGCTGGCTCTGGTCGGGCGCCAGCATCATGATGATGTCGGCCTGGCGGACGGCCTCGTCCACGGTGGTCACCGCCAGGCCCGCCTCCTGGGCGCGCTGCCAGGACTTGGAGCCGGCATAGAGGCCCACCACCACGTCCAGCCCCGAGTCCTTGAGGTTCAGGGCGTGGGCGTGCCCCTGGGAGCCGAAGCCGATGACGGCGATCTTCTTGCCCTGGAGCAGCCCCAGGTCGGCGTCCTGGTCGTAATAGACCTTGGCCATCGCCTTTCCTCCTACCAGGTCTCCTGGCCGGGGTAGCGCTCGTAGCTCTCTTCTTCTCTCGACACCGGGTGGGAGGCCTCGGCGCCCCGCAGCATGGCCACCCGGCCCGTGCGCACCATCTCGATGACGCCGTAGTCCTTCAGCAGCTCGAACATGGCGTCGATCTTCCCCTCGTCCCCCGTCACCTCCACGATGACCGACTCGGGCGATACGTCGATGATGTTGGCCCGGAAGATGTCCACCACCTCGATGATGTGGCTACGGTTGCCGGCGTCGCAGCGCACCTTTATGAGGGCCATCTCGCGGGCCACGATGTCTTCGTCCGAGACGTCGCGGATGTCCACTACGTCCACCAGCTTGTCCAGCTGCTTGACCACCTGGTCGGCGTCGTGGCTGGCGTCCACTACCAGGGTCATGCGCGAAAGGCCCGGCGTCTCCGAATGGCCTACGGCCAGGCTCTCGATGTTGAAGCCCCGCTGCCGCCACTTGGAGGCGATGCGGTTCAGGACGCCCGGCCGGTCCTCCACCAGGGCGATGATGGTGTGGAAGCGTCTGCCGTTGTGCTTTCCGTCGCTCACCTTCCCACCTCCGCCATCTGGCGCCTGCGCACCATCTCGATGTATTCCTTGGGCAGGCCTATGGTCTCCTGCAGGGAGGCGCCTGGTGGCACCATGGGGAAGCAGTCCTCGTCCTGCTTCACGTGGAAGTCGATGAGCACCGGCCCCTGGTGCTCCAGGGCGCGCTCCAGCACGGGCACCACCTCCTCGCGGCGAGTGGCCCGGAGGCCCAGGATGCCGTAGGCCTCAGCGATCTTCACGAAGTCGGGGTTCTTGAGGGGGCTGGCCACCAGGTTCCCCCGGTAGAAGAGGCTCTGCCACTGGCGCACCATGCCGTGGTGGCCGTTGTTGATGATGGCGAACTTGATGGGCAGGCCATATTCGGCCACCACCCCCAGCTCCTCCATGGTCATCTGGAAGCCGCCGTCGCCGCAGATGGCCCACACCAGCTCACCGGGCTTGGCCACCTGCACGCCTATGGCCGCCGGCACCTCGAACCCCATGGTGCCCAGTCCGCCGGACGTTATGAAGGAGTTGGGCTTCTTGGACCAGAAGAACTGGGCCGCCCACATCTGGTGTTGGCCCACCCCCGTAACGTAATAGGCCTCGCCGCCCGTGAGCTGGTAGATCTTGTGGATCACGTACTGGGGTAGCGCCTGTTCCGTGTCCTCGGGGTAGACGAGGGACGGGTGCTCCCGTTTCAGCTCGTCCAGGCGAGAGAACCAGTCGGGCCGCTCCTTGTGCTGGACCAGACGGTTGAGCTGCTGCAGGCAGATGCGGGCATCTCCCACCAGGGCCGCCGCCGGCCGAACGTTCTTGCCCACCTCGGCCGGGTCCACCTCGATGTGCACGATCTTGGCCCTGGGGGCGAAGTCCTTCAGCCGCCCCGTCACCCGGTCATCGAACCGCATGCCGATGCCGATGAGCAGGTCGGCCTCGGAGATGGCCAGGTTGTTCCAGTGCATGCCGTGCATCCCCGGCATGCCCAGATAGAGAGGGTGGTCGGGTGGGAAGCCGCTGATCCCCAGCAAGGTGGTGATGACGGGGACGTTGGCCTTCTCCGCCAGCTCCCTCAGCTCGTAATACGCCTGAGAGATGATGACCCCATGCCCGGCCAGGATGAGGGGCCGCTCCGATTCGTAGATGAGGCGGGCCGCCTTCTCCACCTCGGCCGGGTCGGGGTAGAGGCGCGGACGGTAGCCCCGCAGCTCCACCCGTTCGGGCCAGTAGAACTCGCCCCGCTCCTGCTGCACGTCGCGGGGGATGTCGATGAGCACCGGGCCGGGCCGCCCCGTGCTGGCGATGTAGAAGGCCTCCCGCATGACCCGCGGGATCTCGTTCACGTCCCGCACCAGGTAGTTGTGCTTGGTGATGGGAATGGTGATGCCGGTGATGTCCGCCTCCTGGAAGCCATCGCGCCCGATGAGAGGGCGGATGACACAGCCGGTAATGGCTACCAGGGGCACCGAGTCCATCCAGGCGTTGGCGATGCCGGTGACCAGGTTGGTGGCCCCGGGGCCCGAGGTGGCGAAGCAGACCCCCGGCCGGCCGGTGACGCGGGCGTAGGCATCGGCGGCGTGAGCGGCCCCTTGCTCGTGCCGCACCAGGTAGTGGCGCAGCTTGGGGTAGTAGCGGGGCAGGGTGTCGTAAAGGGGCAGGTTGGCTCCGCCGGGCAGGCCGAAGATGGCCTCCACCCCCTCTCGGGCCAGGCACTCCAGCACCATCTCGGCTCCAGTCATCTCCATGGTTATCGCTCCTTCCTGTCTGTGCCTCGTGTGTCGGACTTCACCCCATACGCTCCTGGCCTCTAGTGGTCACCCCCAGCAACGGGGGGCATACGGCGCCCTGAGCGGCGGAGCCTACCAGGGAAGCGTATTTGGCCAGGGCCCCCCAGGGAAAGCGCGGCGGAGGCGGCGTCCACGCCTCCCTTCGGCGGGCCATCTCCTCCGGCGGCACCCGGACCTCGATGAGGCGGCTGGGGACGTCTATGGTGACCTCGTCGCCGTCCTGGAGGAGGGCGATGGGGCCGCCTACCATGGCCTCGGGGGCCACGTGGCCCACCATCAGGCCGCGGGTGGCGCCCGAGAAACGTCCGTCGGTGATGAGGGCCACCTGCTCGCCCAGGCCCTGGCCCACCAGGGCGGCAGTGACGGCCAGCATCTCCCGCATGCCGGGCCCGCCCCTGGGACCCTCGTAACGTATGACCACCACGTCCCCGGGACGGATGCGCCGCTGGGAGATGGCGGCAAAGGCGTCCTCCTCCGAGTCGAAGACGCGGGCAGGGCCGGTGTGGACCAGGTGACGGACGCCGGCCGTCTTCACCACTGCCCCGTCGGGCGCCAGGTTGCCGCGCAGGACGCAGATGGTGCCGGTGGGGCTGATGGGATCGCTGACGGGCCGCACCACGTCCTGCTGGATGTCGGGCAGGGGGAAGTCGGCCAGGTTCTCGCGTACGGTGCGGCCGGTGACCGTCAGGCAGTCGCCGTCGATGAGGCCGGCGTCCAGCAGTTCCTTCATGACCCTGGGGATGCCGCCCACCCGGTGCAGGTCGAGCATCACATAGCGGCCGCCAGGGCGCATGTCGGCTATGTGGGGAGTCCGCCGGGCGATGCGGTCGAAGTCGTCCAACGTCAGCTCCACTCCCGCCTCGCGGGCGATGGCCAGCAGGTGCAGGACAGCGTTGGTGGAGCCGCCCACGGCCGCATCCACGGCGATGGCGTTCAGGAAGGCGTTGCGAGTGAGGATGTCCCGCGGCCGTATCTCCATTTCCAGCAGGCGCATCACGGCCCGGCCGCTCTCCCGCGCCACTTCGTCCCGCTCGCGGGACGGAGCGGGGGGCGAGGCGCTGCCGGGCAGGGCGATGCCCAGGGCCTCCATGGCCGCCGCCATGGTGTTGGCGGTGTACATGCCGGCGCAGGAGCCCTCGCTGGGACAGGCGGAGCACTCCAGTTCGTAGAGGTCCTGGTCTGATATCTGGCCGGCGGCGTAGGCGCCCACTGCCTCGAACACGTCCTGGATGGTCACGTCCCGTCCCCGGTAACGTCCGGGCATAATGGTGCCGCCATAGACGAAGATGGCGGGGACGTTCAGGCGGGCCATGGCCATGGCCATGCCGGGCAGCGACTTGTCGCAGCCGGCGATGGCCACCAGGGCATCGTACTGATGGGCGTGCATCATCAGCTCCACGCTGTCGGCGATGACCTCGCGGGAGACCAGGGAGGCCTTCATCCCCTGGTGGCCCATGGCGATGCCGTCGGAGACGGCTATGGTCACGAACTCCCTGGGGGTGCCCCCGGCGGCGCGGACGCCCTCCTTGGCCGCCTTGGCCAGCCGGTCCAGGTGAAGGTTGCAGGGGGTGGCCTCGTTCCAGGAGGAGGCGACGCCCACGAAGGGGCGGTAGATGTCCTCGTCCCTGAGGCCCATGGCCCGATACATGGCCCGGTGGGGTGCCCACTGGGGCCCCGTCTTGACGGCGTTGCTACGGTAGCGTCCCTTTTCGCCGGTCATGGGCCTTCCTCCTGGTCTAAAAAAGCCCCGACCCCGAAGGGGCGGGACTTTTCGTCCGCGCGGTACCACCCTTCCTCCCCAGGCCAGTAATGGAACGTCCCGCCCTGAAGGGACCCCGCAGGGCGGGACGGTACCACCCTTCTTCCCCGAGGCTTCTGGCCTGGGGCCCTCTAGCGCTTTAACGGGCGCACCCGTCCCGGCCTACTCGTGAGGGTCGGTCGATGACCTTTCGACCGGGAGGCTCCGGGGCGAGTTCGGGGCGTCCTTGCCGCCGGGCTTCCACCGTCCCCGGCTCGCTGGGGGCAGGTCTCGCCCTTACTACTCCCCTTCGTCGCCTTTACCCTATGGACGCGGTTCAACTTCCTAATATATCCACAACCGCCTACCGTGTCAATCGAAGTCCTCGCCGCCGGCCCCCTTCCCCCGAGCGAGGGCAAGGTTGACACAGGTCGGGGGCGGGGGTATGGTCTTGGTGTCCTTCTCCCGCTACGCCCTGACCATCCTCGGGTTCGGGAGGTCGCCAAGAGATGAAGGCTGTCACCTTCGAGGGCCCCTTCCAGGTCGCCGTCAAGGATGTGCCCGAGCCGCGGATCGAGCAGCCCACCGACGTGGTCATCAAGGTGACCACCGCCGCCATCTGCGGCTCCGACCTGCACGTCTACAACGGCCGCATGCCCTTCCCCTTCACCGGCTGGGTGCTGGGCCACGAGTACGTGGGCATCGTGCAAGAGGTCGGGGAGGGGGTTACCAACCTGCGCCCCGGCGACAGGGTGGTGGGCTCCTTTGTGGCCAGCTGTGGCGAGTGTTTCTTCTGCCGCAAGGGCTGGCCCAGCCAGTGCCCGCGTCAGCAAATCCTGGGCTTCGGCATGGCCCCCGGCGCTCAGGCCGAGTACATGCGCGTCCCCTTCGGCCACTTTACCCTGGAGAAGGTCCCGGACGGGGTGCCCGATGAAAAGGCCATTTTCGTCGGCGACATCCTGGCCACTGGCTACTTCGCCTGCGAGATGGGCGGCATCCAGCCGGGGGACGTGGTGGTAGTGGTGGGCTGCGGGCCGGTGGGCCTCTTCGCCCAGATGACGGCCAGCCTCTTCGGCCCTGCCGCCGTCATCGCCATCGACTCGGTGCCCGAGAGGCTGCAGTTGGCCCAGCGGCTCGGCTCCATCGCCGTGGACATGGGCCAGCAGGACCCCCTGGCCGTGGTGCGCCAGCACACCGAAGGCCGCGGCGCCGACGTGGTCATCGAGGCGGTGGGCCACCAGGACTCCATCAAGTCCTGCTTCAGCTACGTGCGGGGCGGCGGCACCATCTCGGTGGTGGGAGTCTACTCCGAACCCGAGTTCCCCTTCCCCCTCTTCCAGGCCTTCCTGCGGGACATCTCCTTCCGCACCGGCATCTGCCCCTCCAAGAACTACATGGCCCGTCTGCTGGGGCTGATAGCCGAGGGGAAGCTGGACCCTTCGGTCATCGTCACCCACGTGCTGCCCCTGGAGGAGGCGCCACGGGGCTACGAGATGTTCGCCCAGAGGCGAGAGGGCTGCATCAAGGTGCTCCTGAAGCCGTAAGCGGGCCTCCGAGTTGCGGTGGCTTCTGCCGAACGTCCATCCCGGAGCTGTCGCTCGGCCATGATACGCTGGTGGGGGATATTGACGGCGCTAGCCCTTCTGGGGGCAGCGGCTGGCTGCGGTGGCGGCAGCACGGTCATCCTGGCCACCACCACCAGCACCCAGGACTCGGGGCTGCTGGACGTGCTGGTGCCCATGTTCGAGAAGCGGACGGGCTATCGCCTGAAGGTCATCGCCGTGGGGTCGGGGCAGGCCCTGGCCATGGGCCGACGCGGCGACGCCGACGTTGTCCTGGCCCATTCGCCCGAGGACGAAGAGAAGTTCGTAGCCGAAGGGCATGGCATAGACCGACGGCTGGTGATGCACAACGACTTCGTCATCGTGGGGCCGCCCGATGACCCGGCAGGGGTGGCCGGCCTGGGGCCGGTCGAGGCCTTGAGGAAGATCGCTGCCACGGGGAGCCTCTTCATCAGCCGTGGCGATGACTCGGGCACCCACAAGCTAGAGCTGCGGCTGTGGCAGCAGGCGGGCATCGATCCTTCGGGCCAGGGGTGGTACCAGCAGAGCGGGCAGGGGATGGGAGCCACCCTCACCATCGCTGCCCAGAAAAGGGGCTACACCCTCACCGACCGCGCCACCTATCTGGCCCTGCGCCGCACCTTCGATCTGACCGTGCTGGTAGAGGGAGACCGCCAGCTATACAACGTCTACCACGTGATGATGGTGAACCCGTCCCTTCACCCGAAGGTGAACGCCAAGGGGGCGCGGGCCTTCGTGGAGTTTCTGGTCTCGCCCGAGGCCCAGGAGGTCATCGCTCGCTTCGGCATCGACCGCTATGGCCAACCCCTCTTCTTCGCTGATGCAGGTCGCGACGAGAGGGAGCTGACAGGTGCACGCTAGGGGAGGGGATGCCCCGTGGACCTGGTGTGGGAGGGCATACGCGGCGCCTTCCGTCTGCTGGTAGAGCTGGACCCCGAGGTGCTGAGGGTGACGGCCCTGACCCTGGCCGTCTCGGGGTCGGCCACCCTGGTGGCCACTGCTGTGGGGGTTGTCTTGGGCTCCTTCCTGGCCCTGGCCTCCTTCCCCGGCCGGCGCCTGGCCCTGGCGCTGGTGAACACGGGCATGGGGCTGCCGCCGGTGGCGGTGGGACTGCTGGTGGCGGTGCTTCTCTGGCGCAGCGGCCCCCTGGGCGCCCTGGGCCTCATCTATACGCCGGCGGCCATGGTCATCGCCCAGGCCGTCATCGCCCTGCCCATCGTCACCGGCTTCACCGCTGCCGCCATCGGCTCCCTGCCCCCGCGGCTGAGGCTACAGGTGCTGGCCCTGGGCGCCTCCCGCTGGCAGGCCCTGTGGCTGTTGCTGCGGGAGGCAAGGCTGCCGCTGCTGGCAGCGGTGATGGCCGGCTTCGGCGCCGCCATCTCCGAGGTGGGAGCTTCCCTGATGGTGGGAGGCAATATCCAGGGCGAGACCCGCGTCCTGACCACTGCCATCGTGCTGGAGACCAGTCGCGGCAACTTCGATCTGGCCATCGCTCTGTCGCTGCTGTTGCTGGCTCTGGTGTTCGCCGTAAACCTGCTGCTGACGACGGTCCAGCAGCGACGCCTCTCCTGAAGGCGCCATCACGGTGAGATAGATGGACGAGGGCATGGGCCGCCCCGGGCCAGCCAAGCTGGCGCTGCGGGACGTGCTGGTGAGGCGCCAGGGCCGCACGGTTCTGGAGGTGTCCTCCCTCGAGGTGATGGACGGCGAGGTGCTGGCCGTGCTGGGCCCCAACGGTGCTGGCAAGAGCACCCTGTTGCGGGTCCTGGCCCTCCTGGAGCGGCCCAGCAGTGGCCAGGTGCTGTGGGAGGGCAGGCCGGTGACAGGGGACCCCCTGCCCTATCGACGGCGCATGGCGGTGGTCTTTCAGGAGCCGCTGCTGCTGGACATGACGGTGGAAGCTAATGTGCGGCTGGGCATGTCCCTGCGCGGGCTGCCGAGGCGGGAGCAAAAGCAGCGCGCCCGGCGCTGGCTGGAGAGGCTGGGAGTGGCCCACCTGGCCCATCGCTCGGCGAGGCACCTGTCGGGGGGAGAGGCCCAGCGCGTCAGCCTGGCCCGCGCTCTGGCCCTCTCGCCCGAGGTCCTGCTGCTAGACGAGCCTTTCGCCGCCCTCGACGCCCCTATGCAGCAGGAGATGGTCGACGAGCTGGAGTCGCTGCTGCGGGAGACGGCCACCACGGCTGTGCTGGTCACTCACGACCGCGCTCAGGCCCTGCGACTGGGTGACAGGGTGGCAGTGCTCATGGACGGTCGCCTGCGGCAGGTGGGGCCGCCCCAGACCGTCTTCGCCCAGCCGGCCGATGCCGAGGTGGCCCGCTTCCTGGGCGTGGAGAACGTGCTGCCCGCAGAGGTGGTGGCCGTGCAGGGAGGTCTGGCCCAGCTTCAGGTGGGGCCGCGCATCGTGTGGGCGGCCGCCGAGTCCCTGCGCGGCGAGGGACGGGCGTGGGCCTGCGTGCGGCCGGAGCACATAGTCCTGGCCCCTCTGGGGAGCGGCGAGGAGGCGGGCAGCGCCCGCAACCGCCTGCCGGCCAGGGTTACGCGCCTCGCGCCCGTGGGCCCTGGCCCCCAGGTGCGGGTGGACCTGGACTGCGGCTTCCCCTTGGTGGCCTATGTGACGGCGACATCGGCCGAGCAGCTGGGGCTGAGACCGGGGGCGACGGTGGTGGCCTCCTTCAAGGCGCTGTCGGTGCACCTGATACCCCGCTAGTCGGCGCGGACTAGCGGGGCAGGGACGCCAGCAGGTCCAGGCGGTTGGTGATGACCCCTTCCGCCCCCAACTCCAGGACGCGGCGAGCCTCCTCCGGCCTGTCCACCGTCCAGACGTAGAAGCCGATGCCCATATCGGCCAACAGGGCCGCCCGCTGTGGCTCTACCAGCGAGCGGTGCAGACAGAGGCCGTCCGGACGGAGGCCGTCGCGCAGGCGGGGCCACAGCCTCTGCCACTGGTGCGGCGTCTCCAGGCTGTAGCGGACGGGCAGGGAGGGAAGTGCCCGGCGAGCCGCCTCCAGCACCCCCCACTCCTGGCCGCAGAGGACCAGTTGTCCCGGGGCAGCCTTCAGGAGCCGCTCCAGGGCGGCCACATACTGGCGGGCATAGGCAGGCGTGTAGCGGCCCTTGACGTCCACCAGCAGCCGACAACGGCCCCTGGTGGCCTCCATCACCTCGTCCACGGGCAGCGGGTTGACGTCCAGGCGCAGGTAGCCGTTGCCCAGAGGCACCGCCCAGGGTCCCAGGCCGTGATAGGCGTGTCGGCGCCAGTCGAACAGCAGGGGCAGCGGCCCCAGCCGTCGCTCGTGCCGGGCCCACAGGCGACCGCCCCTGCACCAGGCGTCCACCTCCACCATGTCGACACCCGCCTGCAGGGCGGCCTCCAGCAGGTCGCGGCGGTTGCCGTAGGCGTGGGCTATGAGCAGGGGGCGGCGTTCCTTCACTTGCCTTCCTGGCCCTCGTCGGCCAGGCGCTGGCGGGCCATGTCCACCACCATGGCTATCTTGGCCGAATCGGGAGCGCCGTCGCAGAAGCGCAGATAGCTTTCCAGGTCCGCGATGGCCTGGCCGTAGCGGCCCAGATGATAGCAGACCAGGCCCCGGTCCCGCACCTGGTCCAGGTCCCAGGGGGCGATGGTGAGAGCCAGCTCGATGACTCCCAGGGCGCGGGTGTAGTCCTCTCGCCCCACGTAGATGGCCTTCAGGTTATGCAACAGGCGCAGTAGCATCTGGCGCCTGGTGGTGGCCTCCAGGTGGTGGGGGCTCAGCAGGTCGGAGCGGCCGGTGGCCTCCCAAACCAGCTCCTCGCATTCCTCGACGCTGAGGATGGCACCCTCATGGAAGGGGTCGATGAAGACCTCCTCCTCGGGCCCCACGTGCTTGACGATGAAGTGGCCGGGCAGGGCCACACCCCAAAGGGGGAAGCCCAGGCGGCGCGCCACCTCCATGTAGACCAGCGAAAGGGTGATGGGGATGCCCACCTTTCGCTCCAGCACCCGGTTCAGA
Organism: Dehalococcoidia bacterium; assembly: GCA_025062275.1. GTDB lineage: Bacteria > Chloroflexota > Dehalococcoidia > SM23-28-2 > HRBIN24 > HRBIN24. Next base: position 25,669 of record JANXAP010000026.1, on the reverse strand, counting down.
TAGGAGTTGTCGGGGTCGTAATAGTCGCGTCGGTTGCCCCGAAAGCCCTCCTGCTGGAAGAGGACGTGATTGATGGTGCCGATGATGTGGTAAGGGCCGCTGCCGGGTCGCAGCTGCCTCCTGCAGCGACAGGCCAGCTCGTCCAGGAGGCACAGGTAGGAGTCCACGTCCAGCCCCGGGTACTCCTCACAGGCGATGAGGAGGGCGCAGCGGGCCAGGTCGATCTGGTCGTCGGGCGCCTGGACTTCGCGAGCCAGGGCCTGTCGGTGCCAGCGTCCCTCCCTCATATCCCGCCCATCGCCTCCCGATAGGCCTCCCGCAGCTCCCTCACCTGGGCCAGGGCTTCCCGGTAACAGGCCAGCGCCCTCTCCACGAGGTCTCCCACCTTTACCTGACCCTCGCCATCCACCGTGACGGCCCGGGCCAGGTCCTCGGACTGGAGGTCGTGCAGCAGGTTGCCAAAGCGCCGGTGGGCTATGCGCACGGCGATGGCTGCCTCCCGGGGCGAGCCCAGCTGGGCCGGGACCACGCAGGGCGGGGGCGGCAGCCCCAAGGCCCGCGCCAGGTGGCGGCTGAGCTGGAGATTGAGGCGGTCGGCCGTCTCCTCGGCGGTGCGCCGGATGGAGCGCCCCTCCCGCTCCCAGGCGAACTCCTGAGGAGACACCTGTTCCAGGGCCGAGGCCAGCTCCTCCTTGGCCTGCTCCAGCGACTGCATCAGCCTGTGCAGGGACTGGGACACAGTTCCCCTCCGCTAGGGGCCGACGATACCAGTGTAGTCCAGCGTCCCCCCTAGGCCAAATCGGCCCGGGAGCGCCCGAAAAGCCGCCGCCATGCCTCGCGGGCGGCGAGGGCTTTCGGGCGCAGGGCAGCCGGGGTCAAGGCCCCTTCCTCCGTGAGATAGGCCGTCACCAGGGGGCCGGGGGTCGTCTCGAAGTAGGGGTTGCGCACCGTCACCCCCGTCAGGGGCGGGGCCACCTCGGCCGGGTCGCCTTCCTCGGGGAAGGGACGGACGCCCGGAGGGAGGACTTTCCAGGACTCGGCCACCACGTAGACGGGCACGCGAAGGCGTCGGGCAGTCAACGCCAGGGGCATGGTCCCCGCCTTGTTGAGGAAGGAGCCGTCGGCCAGGATGGCATCGGCCCCCACGGCCACCGCCTCGGCCTCGGCCACCAGGCCGGGGAGCTGGGCGTCGGCCACCAGGGTCACGTCGATGCCGGCCCTGGCCAGCTCTCGCGCCATCTGCAGCCCCTCCTGTCCCGGCCGGCCCTCGCTCAGGAGCACCCGGGCTGGGCGACGGGCCAGAAGGGCCAGCAGTACCGTGGAGGAGCGGCTGTAGGTTAAGACGGTGCCGGCGGGGAGGACCGATGCTGCCTGCAGCGCCGCCTCCCTGGCCGTCCCCTCCAGACGACCTGCAGCCTCACGCAAAGAAGAAGACGGGTCCGAGGAGCCCAGGGCACGGGAGTAGGCGTGGGCCACCGCCAGGGCAATGGCCGGGATGCCAGGGCGGGCGCGGGCCAGGTAGCAGGCGGCGGCCCGCAGCCGGACGGGCGGGGCGGGTGCGACGGCCGCCAGGGCCTCCAGCGCAGCCGCCGCCAGCTGGCGGGCGCCCCTGCTGCGGTCGGAGGCGATGGTCTCGGCAGCGGCCTCGACGGACGGCGGCACCAAGGGGTAGACCCTCTGCAGGGTCTCGGGCAGGCGGGGCACCGTGGGCAGGCGGAAGACGGTCTCGGGGCGCGCCCAGCGGGCGCGGGTGTGCTCCCAGTCCAGGCGAGGTGCCTGCCCCTGGGCGACCTCGAACAGGAAGGGGTGGACTATCCACAGCCGTCCCAGGCGGGGGTCGGGCACCGGGAGGGGGCGGCCGGCCCGCAGTAGCTGCACGGCAGAGGGCGGGAGGCCAGCCTCTTCCTCTATCTCTCGCAGGGCCTGGGCCAGGGGATCGGCGTCCTCCAGGTAGCCGCTGATGCCGGCCCAGCGACCACGGTAGGTGCCCACCCTGGCGCTGCGACGCAGAAAGAGCAGGCGAGGCCCGCCCGGGCCTCGCCTGAGCAGGAAGGAGGTGACGACGGACGACGTGGCCGAGGGAGGCATCAGGCAGCGCGGCGGGCAGGCTGGCCTTCCTGGCGCCGGCTGCGGCGGTCATAGAAGGGGGGCGTCTCCAGGGGCCTGCGGTAGCCGCACTGCACGCACACCAGGTCGGCCTCGTTGCCCAGGTAGGTCTCCACGAAGAGCATACCGCTGCAGCGAGGGCAGCGTCGCATCTCGCGCATGGCCATCACCTCCTGCCACCCTGGTCGCGACTGCATTCTAACTCCCACGGCATTCGTTGTCAATAGACTTGATAGCGCTTATAGCAAGAATGCCACATGGCCCGGGGCTTTAGCAGTCCCAATGCTTGAGTGCCAGAACCCCTTCTGCTATATTGGGGCGCGCCATGGACGCCTCCTCCCTGCCGCCGGTGCTGCGCGCCTTCCTGGACCCGTCCTTCTACCCCCATCCGGTGGAGCGGGTGGACGTCCTCCAGACCCATATCTCCTACGTGTTCCTGGCCGGCGACTACGCCTACAAGGTCAAGAAGGCGGTAGACTTCGGCTTTCTCGATTACTCCACTCCCGCCCGCCGGCGCTACTACTGCCGGCGCGAGGTGGAGCTGAACCGCCGCTATTGCCCCCACGTCTACCTGGGGGTGGCGACGGTGAGGGACGAGGACGGACGTCTCTCCCTGGACGGTCGGGGGCGGGCGGTGGAGTATGCCGTCAGGATGCGGCGGGTGCCCGAGGAGCGCATGTTGCACCGCCTGCTGGCGGAGGGCCAGGCCACGCCGGAGATGCTGGCGGCCATCGCCCGCCGTCTCGCCCAGGCCCATGCGGAGGCCCCTTCGGGCCCTCATGTGGCCCGTTACGGCACCTGGGCCATCGCCTATGCCTGGCGCGAGAACTTCCAGCAGTGGCAGGGCTTCGTGGGCGAGACCATCGCCCCGGAACAGGATGCCCTGTTGCGGGGCTACGTGTCCTGGTTCCTGCGCCGCCGTCGGCATCTGCTGCGACAGCGCGCGGCCGAGGGGCGGGTGCGGGAGTGTCATGGCGACCTGCGCAGCGAGAGCGTCGTCGTCTGGCCCGACGGCTCCGTCTGCATCATGGACTGCATCGAGTTCAGTCGACGTCTCCGCTGCACCGACGTGGCCGGGGACGTGGCCTTCCTGGCTATGGACCTGGAGTTCCGGGGCCGTCCCGACCTGGCCGAAGCCTTCGTGTCTGCCTACCTGGAGGCGAGCGGTGACGGCGGGCTGCCGCAGGTGCTGGACTTCTATCGCTGTTACCGGGCAGCGGTGCGGGGCAAGGTGGAGGGGTTTCTGCTGCGCCAGCCCGAGGTCCCGCCCGGGGAGAGGGAGGCGGCCCTGGAGCGAGCGCGGCGCTACTTCGACCTGGCCTGTCGCTATGCGGCCCGCGACTGGCCGGCCCTGATAATCACCTGCGGGCTGGCCGGCAGCGGCAAGTCCACCCTGGCAGGGGCCTTGGGTCTCCCTGTCGTCTCCTCCGACGTGGTGCGCAAGGAGCTGGCAGGCCTCCCTCCCGAGCAGTCGGCGCGGGCGCCCTGGCAGCGGGGCCTGTACGCTCCGTCCGTCACCCGCCGCACCTACGCCGAGATGCTGTCGCGGGCCGAGGCGCTGCTCCGGGAAGGGCGATGGGTGGTGCTGGATGCCACCTTCCTGCGCCGCTGGCAGCGCCAGGCGGCGCGGCGGCTGGCCCAGCGGCAGGGAGTGCGCTTCCTCTGTATCGAGCTGCAGGCCGACGACGAGCTGGTGCGGCGACGGCTGCAGGGGCGGGAGAGCACGGGCGGCCCCTCCGACGCCGACTGGCAGATCTACCTGCGCCAGAAGGAGGCCCTGGAGCCCCCGGACGAGCTGCCTCCTGACGAGCGGCTGGCGCTGTCCGCCTCGCTGTCGCCCCGGGAGCAGGTGGCAGCGGTGAGGCGGGCCCTGGGACTGTGAGTATCCCCCGCAAACTGCCACATTCTCGCCATACTTGACAGGCACGCCCGCTGTTGGCTAGATTGGTTATCGGAGGAGAGAAGGTCGGTCATCGAAAAAGACGATACCGGCCGCCCGCCGGCCCTGACGACCCGATGGAGGAGGTGATAGGGTATGGCGGTGTTGTTTCCTCCCATAAAGGTCAGGTGGGGCACCAGGGAGGTGCCCTGGACCTGGGTGCCCGCCAACGTGCGGGAGATGGTGGAGGCGGCCCGTCCCGTCTTCGCCGAGTTCCTGGGTAGCCTGGCCTTCGTCTTCCTGGCCGGCTCCCTGCTGGTCCATGTGGCCGAGCGCACCTATGGCTCCATCGGCCTGCTGACGGTCGCCCTGGGCACCGCTCTCGCCTATGGAATCATCGTCTCCGTCTTCCACCCCTTCTCCGGGGGCCACATCAATCCCGCGGTGACCCTGGGCGTCATGGCGGCTCGGCGGCTGCCCCTGCTGGAGGGCCTCCTCTACATAGCGGGGCAGCTGGTGGGCGGGCTGTTGGGCGCCCTCATGCTCAACTTCGTCTACCGCGGCATGGCGGCTGACGCTGCCCGCTCGGCGGTTCTGACCTTCAGCGACCGCTATCACGGGAGCTGGCCGGCCCTGTTCACGGGCGGCTTCTTGGAGGCGGCCCTGACCTTCGTGCTGGTGCTGGCCTTCCTCTCCACCCTGGTGGACCCGCGCGGCCAGCGGGCCTTCGGTGGCCTGGCGGTGGGGCTGGTGATGTTCGTGGCCATGGTCCTGGCCTTCCCCCTGACGGGGGCGGCCCTGAACGTGGCCCGCGTCTTCGCTACCGCCGCCGTGGCCAACCACTGGGCTGACTTCGCCATGTACTGGCTGGGGCTGGCCGGCGGCCTGGTGGCCGGGCTGGTCTACGCCCTGGTGCTGGCCGAGCGGGAGCAGACCGAGACGCGGTAAAGGCTTTGGGGCCGGCGGGCGAGGGCGGCGCCGCAGACCTCCGGCGCCGCCCCTTTTTTGCCGTCCCGCTCGCCGGGTCGGTGCATCACGTCCGCTAGCTCGCGCGTTAGCCTGCCGATAGCAGGCCTCACAGCCAGGGTGATACGGAGGTTCGCGGCCCGGATGTGGGCATCCGCCCCGGGCTGTTGCAGAGGCAGTCTGTCCTTATATAGAATCCGAAAAGGAGATCCAAATCCCAGCCTTGGGTGGGGCCATCCGATCGCCGCCACCCGCGTCAGGAGGAGGGCCATGGCGAGGGACACTAGAGAGCAGGTCGCAATGTACGATTACAGGCACGCCACGCTCGGCGGAAACATGCTTCGGGTGTGGTGGCCCAACGAACTGAACTTGCGGATCCTTTATCAGAACCCTCCCACCCTCACCCCCACGGACCCTGGCTACAATTACGCCAAAGCTTTCGCTGAACTCGATTACTACGCCCTCAAAGAAGACCTGCGCCGCCTCATGACCGAGTCGCAAGACTGGTGGCCCGCCGATTACGGTCATTATGGCCCGCTCTTTATCCGACTGGCCTGGCACAGCGCTGGCTCGTATCGTGTCTTTGATGGTCGCGGCGGCTCCCTCGACGGCAGCATCCGCTTCCCGCCGCGCAAGAGTTGGCCTGACAACATCAGCCTGGACAAGGCAGTCCGTCTCCTGTGGCCCATCAAGAAAAAGTACGGGAACAAGATCTCCTGGGCCGACCTGATCATTCTGGCTGGCAATGTGGCCATGGAGTCCATGGGGTTCAAGACTCTGGGCTTCGGGGCCGGACGCGTGGACATCTGGGAGCCGCCAGAGGACGTCTATTGGGGTCCGGAGATCGAGTGGCTGGGCGACCAGCGGCACAGCAACAACGGCGAGCGAGTGCTCCAGGCTCCGCTCGCTGCCACGCAGATGGGTCTCATCTACGTCAACCCGGAAGGTCCGGGCGGAAACCCCGATCCTCTGGCTGCTGCGAAAGAGATCCGCGAGATCTTTTCGCGCATGGGGATGGACGATGTGGACACGGTAGCCCTCATTGCCGGCGGTCACACTTTCGGCAAGACTCACGGGGCTGCCGATCCCAAGAAGCATCTCGGGCCAGAGCCCGATGCGGCCCCTCTTGAGCAGCAGGGCCTCGGCTGGAAGAACAGCTTCGGCACCGGTAAGGGGCCCCACACCATCACTAGCGGCCTCGAGGGGGCCTGGACACCCACGCCGACCAAGTGGGACAACAAGTTCTTGGAGATCTTGTTCAAGTACGAGTGGAGGTTGGAGAAGAGTCCGGGAGGGGCCTGGCAGTGGGTGGCAGTGAACCCCGAGCCACAAGACCTCGTCCCTGACGCGCACGACCCCGAGAAGGTGCACGCACCTGTGATGCTCACAACTGACCTGGCCCTCAGGGAAGACCCGATCTACGCCCCGATAGCCAGGCGATTCCGTGACGACCCCGCGGCCTTTGCTGACGCTTTTGCGAAGGCTTGGTTCAAGCTCACCCACCGCGATATGGGCCCCAAGTCCCGTTACCTCGGCCCCGAGGTGCCCAAGGAGGACTTCATCTGGCAAGACCCGCTGCCTCCGGTAGACCATGAGCTGGTCGACAGTAGCGACATCGCCGAGCTGAAGCGTCAGATCCTCGCCTCGGGCCTGAGCATCCGCGAGCTGGTCTACACCGCCTGGTCAGCGGCCTCCACCTTCCGCGCGACGGACAGGAGGGGCGGGGCCAACGGTGCCCGTATTCGTCTGGCGCCCCAGAAGGACTGGGAGGTGAACGAGCCGGCCCAACTGGCCAAGGTCTTGGGCGTACTGGAGGAGATCCAAGCCCGGTTCAACGCCGCCCAGTCCGGGAACAAGCGGGTCTCCCTGGCGGACCTCATCGTCTTGGGAGGCGTGGCTGCCGTGGAAGAGGCGGCGAGGAGGGCCGGTTTCCAGGTAGAAGTCCCCTTCTATCCCGGCCGCACCGATGCCAGCCAAGACCAGACCGAAGTCGAGTTCTATCAGCATTTGGAGCCGATAGCCGACGGCTTCCGCAACTACGTCAAGGCCGGCTACGAAACCCTGCCCTCCGAGCGAGTGCTGGTGGACAAGGCGCACCTGCTCGCTCTGACGGTGCCCGAGATGGTTGTCCTTATTGGCGGGTTGCGGGCCCTGGGTGCCACTTACCGCGGCGAGCCCCACGGTGTCCTCACGGAGCGGCCGGGGGTGCTGACCAACGACTTCTTCGTGAACCTGCTGGACATGAGTGTCGAGTGGCGCCCGACCGACAATCCGCAGATCTACGAGGGCTACGACCGTGCAACTGGCAGGCTGAAGTGGACGGCCACCAGGGTGGACCTGGTCTTCGGATCCAATGCTCAGCTACGTGCCCAGGCCGAGTTCTATGCCCAGGACGACAATCGCGAGAAGTTCGTTCGCGACTTCGTGGCCGCCTGGAACAAGGTCATGAACTTGGACCGCTTTGACCTCTTCTGGTGGTGACCCACCTCGGGCGCCGGTAGAGGCCGCGGGGACGAAGCTGGGAAGCCCCGCGGCCTTTCTTATTCGAGGGTGTGTCCTCGGACATGTCCCGGGCGAGAAGGGCTGGCTCAGCGGCCGGTGGAGCCGTGGCCGCCGGGGCCGCGGCCTGTGGGCGATAGCTCCTCGGCCTCCTCTATCCGGGGGGCCTCCACCCGTGCCACCACCAGCTGGGCGATGCGGTCTCCGTGACGGACGGTGTAGGGGGGCCTGGTCCCGACGGTATACATCGTCACCAGCACCTCCCCCCGGTAGTCGGCGTCTATAGTGCCGAAGGCCACGGCCACCCCCTGGGCCGAAAGCCCCGACCGAGGCCGCACCTGGGCCTCGTAGCCCGGCGGCAGCTCGATAGCGATGCCGGTAGGCACCAGCACCGGGTCGGGCCCCAGCGTCAGCTCCCCCTCCAGACAGGCATAGAGGTCCAGGCCGGCCGACCCCTCGGTGGCGCGGGACGGCAGGCGAGCGCCGGGACGCAGCCGCTTCACCCTCAGGAGGGGGGCGTCCTTCATGCCTCGTCCAGGAAGGCCTCGATGATGCCCGCCGTCTCCTCGGGCAGCTCCTGGGGGAAGAAATGGCTGCCGGCGGCCATCTGCTCCAGCCGGGCATCGGGCAGGTGGCGGGCCGCCTCCCGGATCCCCACGTCCAGCCCGGGGCTGGGGCTTCGGCCCATGACCAGGAGCACCGGGCAGCGGACGGACGACAGCAGGGGCCAGATGTCCAGGGCAGGGCGGCCCTCGTATACCTGAGCCTCCAGCTCGCCGCTCATCTTCAGCTCCACCTGGCCGTCTGGCCTGAGGAAGGTGCCCTTCTCGAGGTACAGGCGGAGGACATCCTCCCGCCAGTGAGCGTAGGCTTCCCGCTGGCGCAGGTGACGCGCTGCCGCTTCCAGGCTGGGCCAGACGGTCCGGCGGCGGCGGGCGCCCTCCGAGAGCTGTCGGTGGCCAGGGACGCGCCCCTCCACCTGGGGCGGCACCAATACCGGCTCCAGAGCGACGATGCGGGTCACCAGTTCGGGACGCCAGGCGGCGCAGGCCAGGGCAGCGGTGCCGCCGCTGGAGTGTCCCACCAGCGTGGCCGGCCCCAGCTGCAGCGCCTCGATGAAGCCCACCAGGTCGCGGGCAAAGCGATTCCAGCCGTAGTCGGAGGCCGGCTTGTCGGAGTCGCCGTGGCCGCGGGCATCGTAGGCCAGGACGCGGCCGCGAGCGACCAAACGCTGGGCGATGGGATGCCATACCCAGGCATGGAGGCTGGTGGCGTGATGCAGGACGATGGCCGGCCCCTCGCCTCCCCAGTCCAGATAGTGGAGACGCAGGCCGTTGACGGTCACGGTGCCCTCACGCGGCGCCATGGCCCTCCTCCGGTCGGTAGTCTATGGCGGGAATGAGGGAGAGGTCGAAGCGACCGACCCCCTCCTCGCCCAGGGCGTCCAGGTGCTCCATGCAACGACCGATGCCCTCTCGCAGCCCCTCCAGGTCGAGGCCGAGACAGCGCGGCGGGAAGGGGGCCAGGAGGGAGAGGGCGCCCGAGAGGAGGAGGCGGGCGCCACGCCCGTTGCGACGGAGCAGGTGATGAAAGCCGGCCGCCGCCTTGATGAGCCCCTGATAGAGGTCGGCAAGGGCTGTCTCCTCCTGTTGCCAAAGCTCCTCCAGGGTCTCGTGGCAGTCCCAGAAGCGCCAGGAGTTGAACTGGCGCACAGCGTCTGCCAGGGCCTCGGGGTCGCGGGCCGTGGGCGTCCCCGTGAGAGGTGGCTTGGGTCCCTTTTTGGCCATCCCGACACCGATTGTAGGCGTCAAAGCGGCGGGGGGTCAAAGCGATAGCCTGGACCGCCGTCCTGTTTACCGGCCGCTTCCCGCGAGGGCTGTTCGACCTTCTCGCGGGCGTGGTGCGCTGGAACCGGCGCATGCAGGCCTACACCAGCCTGCGCTAGGCCCTGTGCTGGCGGCCGCCCAGACCTTAATATGGGTCTCGGGCCTATGAGCGTCGACCAGCGCCTCCTGGAGGCCATCGCTCTCAGCCGCGCCGAGTACGACCTCATCGTCCGCCGCCTGGGGCGCGAGCCCAACCGTCTGGAACTGGGCATGTTCGGTGCCCTCTGGAGCGAGCACTGCGGCTACAAGCACTCGCGGCCCCTTCTCAGGCGACTGCCTGCCGATGCCCCCTGGGTGCTGACCCGTCGCGGCGAAGAAAACGCCGGCGCTGTGGACGTGGGCGGCGGCCTCTGCGCCGTGTTCAAGATCGAGTCCCACAACCATCCCTCGGCCATCGAGCCGTACCAGGGCGCGGCCACCGGGGTGGGGGGCATCGTCCGCGATATCCTGGCCATGGGGGCTCGCCCCATCGCTATCCTGGACTCCCTGCGCTTCGGACCCCTGGTTGAGCGCCGCAACCGCTACCTCTTTCAGGGCGTGGTGGCGGGAATTGGCGGCTACGGCAACTGCCTGGGCATACCCACCGTGGGGGGAGAAATCTACTTCGAGGAGGCCTACAGCCAGAATCCCCTGGTCAACGCCATGTGCGTGGGGGTGGCGCCTCGCGAGAAGCTGGTGCGGGCGCGGGCCGAAGGCCCGGGCAATCTGCTCATGCTGGTGGGAGCCGACACCGGCCGCGACGGTATACACGGGGCATCGGGCCTCGCCTCTCGCACCGACCCCTCGGCCCGGTTCGAGGAGCTGCGACCCGCTGTCCAGGTGGGCAACCCCTTCCTGGAGAAGCTGCTGGTGGAGGCCTGCCTGGACCTGGCCTGGAACCACCCCGACTGGATGGTGGGGATCCAGGACCTGGGGGCGGCGGGCCTTACGGCTGCCACGGTGGAGGCGGCGGCCCGGGCCGGCTCCGGCGTGGTGCTGGACGTGGCCCGGGTGCCCCGTCGCGAGGCGGGCATGGACCCCTACGAGGTGATGCTGTCCGAGTCCCAGGAGCGGATGCTGGTGGTGGTGCGCCGAGGCTACGAGGAGAAGGTGGCCGCCCTCTTCCAGCGCTGGGAGGTGCCCTGGGCCATCGTGGGGCAGGTCACCGACGACGGCCTGGTGCGGGTGCTGGACGGCGGCCGCCAGGTAGCCTGCCTGCCGGTCTCTCTGCTGACCGACCCTCCCCTTTACGAGGGGCGCGGCGAGATGCCCCCCGAGCTGGCTCCCCTGCGCTCCTACGACCTGGCGTCCCTGCCTGACGTCCGCGACCCTCGGCAAGTCCTCTTGCGGCTGCTGGGCAGCGCCAACCTTTGCTCGCGGCGCTGGGTCTACCGCCAGTACGACCAGTCGGTGCTGACCAACACGGTAGTGGAGGCCGGGGCCGATGCCGCCGTGCTGCGCCTGCGGGGCACCCCGGGGGGCATCGCCGTGACCACTGACGGCAATGGCCGCTACTGCTATCTGGACCCCGAGGCCGGCGGCGCCATCGCCGTGGCCGAGGCGGCCCGCAACGTGGTGGCGGTGGGCGCTCGCCCCTTGGCCGTCACCGACTGCCTTAATTTCGGCGACCCGGACCGCCCCCACGTCTACTGGCAGATGGAGGGGGTGATCGAGGGGATGGCTGCTGCCTGCCGTGCCCTGGGGGTGCCGGTGGTGTCGGGCAACGTCAGCCTCTACAACGAGACGGAGGGCCGCGCCGTGTACCCCACACCGGTGGTCGGGATGCTGGGCCTCATCGAGGACCTGGCCCGTTTCCCCCGTCCGGGCAGCGCCCGACCTGGCGATGAGGTCTGGCTGTTGGGGCCAGGCCCCTCCCTGGATGTCGACTCCCTGGCCGGCAGCGAGTACCTGAAGGACGTCCACGGGCTGGTGGCTGGCCGCCCCCGCATCGACCTGGAGCTGGAGGTCCGTGTCCAGCGGGCGGCCCTGGCGGCCATGGCCGAGGGGCTGGTGCGCTGCGCCCACGACTGCTCCGATGGCGGCCTGGCCGTGGCCCTGGCTGAGCTGTGCCTGCGGGAGGAGGTGGGTCTACTGGCAACCGGTTTCGCTCCGGGGAGGAGGGTCGACGCCGCCCTCTTTGGCGAGGCCCAGTCCCGTCTGGTGCTGGTCTGCCCACCGGAGGCGGGCGAAAGGCTCGCCGCCGTCGCTGCTGCTCACGGTGTGCCCCTGTCGCGACTCGGGCGGCTGGAGGGCCAGAGACTGGTGCTGGGGGCCTATCTGGACGTGCCTCTGGCGGCCCTGCGGGACGCCTACGAGGGCGGCCTGGAGCGGGCCTTGCTCTCCGCAGCCCGTTAACCCCCGGCGCCTCGAGTCGGGTCGCCGCCTTGTGGGGTGGAGTGTGGAGGCCTAAAATTTGGGGTGGGCCTTCTCCCCGCCCGTGTAGGGGCATCGGGGCCCGTAGCTCAAGGGCAGAGCGGCCGGCTCATAACCGGTTGGTTGGGGGTTCGAATCCCTCCGGGCCCACCAGACGCCGAATTCGTTCTAGCGACTGCTTGTCCTCCTGCCCGCGCGTCGTGTATTCTCTTGTAAGTCCTGCCGGGTAGGCCCCGTGCTCGAGCAGCAGCTGGCCCAGTACCTCAACCTGCGCCTGTCCGCGTCCGGCCCCGTCCAGGTGACGGGGGTGCGTCGGATACCTGGCGGCGCCTCCCGCGAAACGTGGGCCTTCGATGCCACCTGGGAAGAGGGAGGCCGCACCCTCTGCCGGGGATTCATCCTCCGTCGCGACCCCCCTGCCTCGGTGGTGGTCACGGAGCGGGACGTGGAGTTCCAGGTGATGGATGCAGCCGGCCGGGCCGGCATCCCCGTGCCCAGGGTGCTCTGGCTGGAGAAGGACGGCCAGCACCTGGAGCGCCCCTTCTTCGTGATGGAGCGCATCGACGGCTGCGAGACGTCGCCGCAGGCTCTGCTCACCGACCCCGCTTACATTCGGGTGCACGACCGCATCGCCCGCCGCTTCGTGGAGGTGCTGGCCGCCATCCACGCCCTGGACTGGCAGGCGCTGGGGCTGCAGGAGGTGCTGGGGCCCCCGCCGTCCCCCGAGGAGTGCGCCCTGCGCGAGATCCAGAAGTGGGAGCAGGTCCTGGAGCGGGAGGCCCTGGGTCCCGAGCCGGTCCTGCGGGCCGCCCTGCGGTGGCTGCGGCGCCATCTGCCGCCGCCGGCGCAACGCATCGTCTTGGTGCACAGCGACTACCGCGTCGGCAACTTTCTCTTCGACGCCGAGGGCGAGATCCGTGGCGTCCTGGACTGGGAGCTGGCCCACCTGGGCGACCCGATGGAAGACGTGGCCTGGGCCTGTCTGCGGCCGTGGCGCTGGGCCGGCGACGAGCGCATCGGCGGCATCATGGCCCGGGAGGAGTTCTACCGCCTCTACCAGGAGCTGACCGGGCTGCGGATCGATCCCGAGGCCGTGCGCTTCTGGGAGGTGCTGGGCAACGTCAAGCTGGCCGTCATCACCATCACCGGCGCCCGCGCCATAGTCCAGGGCAGGTCGCGGGAGCCGGTCCTGGCCATGATAGCCCGCGGCAACTCCCGCCTGGAGCTTGAAATCCTGGAGCTGATGGGGGTCTAGGTTGCGGCCCGACGAGCGAGAGTCCATCCTCGTCGTCCAGGGCGTCCTGCAGGACCTGGCCAGGGAGGTCAGCACCGATTACGCCCGCTCTCAGGCCAGCACGTGCCTGCTCCTCCTGCAGTCGTTGCTGGCCGAGATGGACTCGGCCGTCCACGACCTGGTCCAGGACGTGGCTGCCCTCAGGCGGGTGCTGGCCGATGCCCGCGGCGCCCTCGTTTCCCTGCCGGACGACGAGGCGTCCCGCCTGGCTGCCGACATCGCTTCCGCCCTGGAGGAGGCCCCTCCCGACGACCTGCGCCTATCGTCTCTCCGTCCGCGCCGGGAGCGGTTGATGGGCCTGCTGGAGCGCTTTCTCTGCCTGTGCGAGGACAGGCAGGGGACGCCGGATGCGGAGGTCCTGGAGCCGGTGCGGGGTGCCGCCTACCGTCTTCTGCGACGCATGGCCCTGAGGGGCTGGTGCTTCTGGGACGTGGGCAGCTTCCGCGAGGCGCTGGTCCGCTGGCGCAGCGCTGCCCAGCAGGAAGGGCAGTAAAGAAGAGGCCTCTCCGCCGCCAGCTATACTGGTAGGTGGAGGGGCTGACCATGACCGAAGAGGTCGCCACGGGTGTCGAGTTACTGGAAAAGGCGCGGATAGCCCTGGCTGCCCACCGACCGCTCACCATCCAGCAGCCCGGGGCGGTCCCGGCCGCAGTGCTGGTCCCCCTCTACTTGAAGGACGGCGAGGCCCACGTCCTCCTCACCGAGCGCACCCACGACGTGGAGCACCACAAGGGGCAGATCTCCTTCCCCGGTGGTGCTCGCGACCCCGAAGACCCCGATCTGCTGACCACGGCCCTGCGCGAGAGCTACGAGGAGGCCGGCATCCATCCCCAGGACGTGGAAGTCATCGGCCGCCTGGACGACATCGTCACCATCACCAACTTCCTGGTGACCCCCTATGTTGGTATCCTGCGCTGCGAGTCGGGCTACGGCTTTTGCGCACACCCCCGCGAGGTGGCATCGCTGCTGGAGGTGCCGTTGCCCCACTTGCTGGACTGGCGCAACATGGAGCTGGAGCTGAGACATTGGCGGGGCACGCCGGTGCTGGTGCCTGCCTTCCACTGGAACAGCTATCGCATCTGGGGCGCCACCGCTCGCATCCTGAAGCAGCTGCTGGACCTCCTGCAGTCGTGACTTCTCCTGGCCGCGAGGAGACCGTGGAGGGGCCGGGTGGTCCCACCTGCCGGCGCTGCGGCGGCAGCCGCTGGCGTGTGCAGAGGGTCCCCAAGGCCCGCCTGCGCTGGCTGCTGGAGATGGCCTTTGCCCTGCCCGAGGTGCTCATCTTCCAGGACGAGTCCCCCGGGTGGCCAAAGCGGGAGGCGGAGCTCTGGACCTGCCTCGGCTGCGGGAGAAGGGTGCGGCTCTAGGCCACCATGGCCACCCGCCCCTTCACCGACACGAACAGGAAGGCGGGCGGATCGTTACGCCGGAAGAGGACCTCCACTCCCGGATACAGGTCTACGGCCTCCACCCCTTTCAGCACCCAGTAGTTGTTGCCCAGACGCACGTCCACGCGTCCTAGGGTGGGCCAGAGGGTGACCAGCAGTCGGCCGCCCGATTCCTGGCTCTCCAGAGCCAGGTGGCAGACAGGCTCCCCCTCCTCGTCCTCCCTCAGCCGACGGGGGCCTCGCGGCACCTGGAACGGGGCCTGCTGGGCCTGGGCGCCCAGAACCTCGGCGATGGCCTCGACCGCCCCGGGGTCCGACAGTCGCACGCCCCCTACTCCCTCGGTGCCTCCACGCAGATGACCCCCTCGGGCCCTACCAGCGCCCAGTGGGGCGTGCCTGGCGGCAGGTCGAGGCGGTCCCCGGGCCTCAGCTCGAAGACGGCGCCTCGGCCATCGGCCAGGCCGAAGCGGATGGATCCCCGGTAGCAATAGAGCACCTTGTGATACGGGTGGGAGTGGACGGCGTAGCGCTCGCCGGGGCCGTTGCTCCACCAGCGAGGCGACAGCCCCTCTCGCCGGAAGGCGTCCTCCAACTCCTCGCGGGAGGGGCCTTCGGGCCGCTGCCAGGGAGTGAGCCTCGCTGCGTCCATGGGCGCGGCCTCAGTCCTCCAGGGCGTCCTTGAGGCGCTGGCGCAGGGCCTCCAGCCGCTGCCGCAAGTCGGGCTGCCGTTCCAGGGACTGGGCCAGGGGAGGCACCGTGTCCAGGATGGCCAGGGACGTGCGCGCCACTTCGCGGGCTACGGCCTCGGCCTGGGCAGGGCTGCTGCCCTCCTGCAGGGGGTCATGGCCGGCCTCCTCCAGGGCGGCCAGTAAGGCCCGCAGGCGAGGGTGGGCCACCTCGCTGAGACGGTCGTAGGAGCGGCGCCAGCGCTGGGCGTAGGGCTTGGGCAGGGTGCGACGCATCTCCTCCAGGCTGGGCAGCCGACGGGGGTTTCCGTCCAGCCAGAGCCGGGCCTGATCGGGCCGTTTCCAGAGGTAGACGGCTGCGGCCCAGTACTCCAGGGCCGAACGCACCACCGGGGCAGCCTGGGCCTGATAGCCCCCCTCCATCAGCTCCCAGGCAGCCCAGAGGGAGCGCATGGCCGTCACGGCCATGAGGTAGGAGAGGCGGTGGCCCTCCGAGTCCAGAGGAGTGCCAGACGAGGAGGCGGTGACGTCGGCCAGAAGCTCCAGGGCCTCCCGGGCTGCCTCCCACAGGGCGGCCCGGGCCTTATCCCTCGCTGTTCGTCTCTCTCGCATGCGGCGTGTCAGAGGGAGCAGCATGGCGTGCCCGCAGGCGCTCCAGCCACTCCTTCAGCCGGGCCTCGCTGCCCAGGCTTCCAGGTATATAGTAGCGCCGTCCGCGCAGGGATGGCGGCAGGTGGTCCTGTCCGGCATAGTGCTCCGGGTAGCTGTGGTCGTATCGGTAGCCCTGGCCGTAGCCCAGGGACTCCATCAGCCTGGTGACGGGGTTGCGCAGGAAGAGGGGCACCGGCTCCCCCTGAGTGGCCCTGGCGTCCCGGGCAGCCCGCTGATAGGCCTCCAGGGCCGAGTTGCTCTTGGGGGCACATGCGAGGTAGATGGTGGTCTCGGCCAGGGGCAGGTAGCCCTCGGGCATGCCCACGAAGTGGACGGCCTGCTGGCATGCCACCGCCAGCACCAGCGCCTGCGGGTCCGCCAGGCCCACATCCTCGGCGGCCAGGATGACCAGCCGGCGAGCGATGAACAGGGGGTCCTCTCCCGCCTCCAGCATCCGTGCCAGCCAGTAGAGGGCGGCGTCGGGGTCGGAGCCGCGCACGGACTTGATGAAGGCAGAGATGGTGTCGTAGTGCAGGTCGGCGGCCTTGTCATAGCGAGGGGCGGGCCGCTGGAGGGCCTCCAGGATGTCCTCCCGTCTCAGCCGTCGCCTGCCCTCGGCATCGGGCACGGCAGCCGCGGCTGCCAGCTCGAGGGCGTTGAGGGCCACGCGGGCGTCGCCGCCCGCCGCCCGACACAGGAGGTCCAGGGCGTCGTCGTCCACCTCCACCCTCAGCTCGCCCAGGCCCCGCTCGCGGTCGGAGAGCGCCCGCAGCACGATGGTGCGTATGTGCTCCGGCGAGAGCGGCTCCAGCATGTAGACGCGGCAACGGGACAGGAGGGGTGCCACCACCTCGAAGGACGGGTTCTCGGTGGTGGCACCGATCAGGGTGATGACCCCCTCCTCCACGTGGGGCAGCACCACGTCCTGCTGGGCCTTGTTGAAGCGGTGGATCTCGTCGATGAAGAGGATGGTGCGCTGGCCGTAGAGGGCGCGACGCTCCTTGGCCTCCTCCACCACCCTTCTCAGGTCGGCCACCCCGGCCGTCACCGCCGAAATAGGCTCGAAGTGGGAGCGGGTCATGCTGGCTATGATGCGGGCCAGGCTGGTCTTTCCCGTCCCCGGCGGTCCCCAGAGGATCATGGACGGCACCTGGTCGGCCTCGATGGCCCTTCGCAGGGCCCGGCCCGGGGCCAGCAGGTGCTCCTGGCCCACCAGTTCGTCCAGGGTGCGGGGGCGCATGCGAGCGGCCAGGGGCGCCTCACGGGCGGTGCGCTGTTCCCCTGCCTGGGCGAACATGTCTCCTCGTGGGGGCTTGCCGCGGCGTGCCATGGCAAGCCCATTATCGCACAGGAAAGGGGAGGCCTTAACGGGAGCGCTTCTCGCCCCAGCGCTCCCAGTAGACCACCTCTTCCACCGGTAGGCGCCGCACGGGGCCGAAAGGCACCGCCGGCCAGCCCAGCGGTATGAGGGCCATGGTCTCCCAGTCGTCGGGGATGCCCAGCAGCTGGCGGACCTCCCGCTCGCGGACGCGATGGAGGGTGGTCAGCACTCCGCCCAGTCCCAGGGCGCGGGCCGCCAGCAGCAGGTTCTGCACGGCGGGGAAGATGGAGGACCCTCGGTCGGACGTGCTGACCGGCCCGGGGCCGGCGCGCAGGCAGGCCAGAATGAGCACCGGCACCTCGGCCAGGTGCCGGGCCAGATAGTCGGCCGAGCGATAGATGCGGGCGCGGTCGGGGTCGGCCAGCATCTGCTGGCGCGTCTCGCCGCCGTAGAAACGCTCCCACCCTTCCAGATAGAACTGGCCGATGCGGCGCTTGGTCTCGGGGTCGCGCACCACTACGAAGCGCCAGGGCTGGCGGTTGCCGCCCGAGGGCGCCTTGGTGGCCGCCTCCAGCACCTTCCATATCAGCTCGTCGGGCACGGGGTCGGGCTTGAAGCGGCGGATGGCCCGCAGGGTGTAGATGGCCTCGAAGACGTCCATGTCTCGCCTCCTCAGCTGCCTCGTTCCACCTCGAGCAGGAACTCCACCAGCGCCCGGTTGAACTCCTGAGGCCGCTCCAGCGGCGGCACGTGGCCGCAGTCGGGCAGCACCTGTAGCCGCGCCCGCGGCAGGTTGGTGGCCAATACCTGGGCGGCCAGGTGGAAGTCGGGCAGGTCCAGCTCTCCCACCAGCACCAGGGTAGGCGCTCGTATTTCTGCCAGCCGCTCCACCGCCTGCACGGGCGGCGGGGGCGACGGCTCCGCCAGCAGGTCGCGACCAGGGAAGGCCAGCACCATCTCCCTCAGGCGTGCGAAGCGCTCCGGGAAGCGGCGCACCCCGTCGAAGATGGGGTGAGGCAGCCAGACCTGCTCCAGGGCGGCCCGCGGCCCCAGACGGCGGGCCGTGCCCACCAGCTCTTCGATATGGGCTGTGAACTGGGGCGAATAGGTGAAGCCGGGCAGGGCCGAGTCCACCAGCGTCAGGGAGCGGACCCGCTGCGGCTGCTCCAGGGCGAACTGCAGGGCGATGCCCCCGCCCATGGACAGCCCCACCAGGTGGGCATCCTTCACCGCCAGTTCCTCGCTGATGGGACGGTCCACGTTGAGGCGGTCCAGCAGCTCTGCCAGGTCAGAGGCGTAGGTGGGAAAGTCGTAGCCTCGCGGTGGCACCAGGCTGCGGCCGTGCCCGCGCACATCGTAACGGATGACGCGGAAGCCCGCCTCCAGGAGGGCGGGAACCGTGTCGTCCCACAGGCGCAGGTCGACGCTGTAGCCGTGGATCAGGACTACAGCGGGCACATCCACCCTCCCCTGTGGGCGGGCGTCCTCATAGAAGGTGACGATGCCGTTGGTGTAGACGTGGGGCACGTGTCCAGCGGCCATTGTAGCAGAGGCGTCGCCCTCATGGGGCCCGATAGCCACACTCCCCACCACTCGCGCTGCCATCTGCTCAGGAGGGCGATGGCGGGCATCCGCACAGCCAGGTGAACGCACCAGCCGCCGGCGCCCGCCCCGACCATGACGGCATCGATCTCCAGGCCGAAGGCCCGGGCCAACAGAATAAAGGGCACCGGCACCAGGGCCAGCGATGCCAGGGCTATGGCCACCTCAGCCCTCCTCCCAGCGGGCGGTCGGCGGCTGGGCCACCAGGTGCAGGGCAAGGCGGGTGTCAGGCCTCACCGCCGCCCGTTCGTCCAGGCGCAGGCCCACTACCCAGGCGATGCCCCAGCGACAGCGGACGATGGGCACCCGGTCCCGCTCCTCGGCCGGCACCTTGGCGTCCACCAGCAGGTCTTGCAGCTTCTTTTCGCCTCCCAGCCCCAGGGGGCGCAGGCGGTCGCCGCGGCGACGGGAAGTGACCGACAGCTCCAGGCCCACGGCGTCGGCATCGAGATAGGCCTCGTAGGGGCTTTCGGTCCGTGGCGAGGAGGGCGGCGGCACCAGCTCCGCCCGGAAGACCCAGCCGTCTATCTCGGTCAGGCCGGGGATCCGCAACGGCGTCTCGGGGAGCGGGGGCACTGGGGACGGGGGCTCTCGTCGCAGCCATACCTCCCTCGCTGTCGCCTGCAGGACGACGCCATGGGGCAACATGGCCCGGCCGCGACCGCGGCCGACGACCTGCAGCGCCTGCTCCACCTGAGCCGCCTCTGGCTCGCGTCCCTGCCCCGCCAGGTGCCCGTAGGCACGCCGCAGCAGCCGCGAAGCGATGGCCGGATGCAGCGTCAGCAGCCCTTGCCTGTCCAGGCGGACCCGGTTGGCCTCGGCCCGGGCCAGCTCCCCCCAGCGGCGGGACGCCTCTCCCTCCAGGTAGTCCACTGCCTGGGCAGCGATGGACGCCAGGCGGACGAGGGCCTCGTCGACACGGGGGTTCAGCTCCCGCAACAGCGGCAACACGCGGTGGCGGACGCGGTTGCGCAGCGGGGCCAGGTCCAGATTGGTGGGGTCCTGTCGCGGCGCTATGCCCAGCAGACGACAGCAGCGCTCCGTGTCCTCCCTCCACAGGCAGAGCAGAGGGCGGGCGAGCTTAGGGCCCGGGCCATAGGGCCAGGGCGAGCGGGGGCGCATGCCCGACAGCCCATCGAGGCCGCTGCCCCTCAACAGGTGCAACAGCACCGTCTCGGCCTGGTCACTGGCAGTGTGGCCCGTGGCCACCACCTCCGCCCCCACCTGTGCTGCCTTCTCGCTGAGGAAGCGGTAGCGCAGTTGCCGGGCCGCTTCTTCCAGCGACAGTCCGCTTCCGCGTGCGTGGGCCGCTGTGTCGCCGCTGCCGGCCAGGAGAGGAAGTCCGAGGCGAGCAGCCAGCTCGCGACAGTACTCCAGGTCTGCTTCGGCCTCCTGACGAGAGCGCAGGCCGTGATCGAAATGGGCCGCCGCGAGCTCCAGGCCCATCTCGTCCTGCAGGGAATGGAGCAGGACGAGGAGCGCGGTGGAATCGGGGCCGCCCGATATGGCTACCAGCACCCGCTCGCCGGGCCGTATCGCGCCGCTGCGGGCCAGGAAACGGGCCAGCCGCGAACGAAGGGAGCGGAAGTCGCCGCTCCCTCTCCGGGGCGATGGAGTCAGGGGAGGAGACGCTCCCACCAAGGCCGGCCGTCGGTGGGCGTCGGGGCCGGAGTGGGCGATGGCGAGACAACCATGATGCCCTTCTCGCCCGGGCGCACCAGGCCCAACTGCTGACGGGCCATCATCTCCACGAACTCGTCGCTCTGCATGTAGGCCCGCAAGGCCTCCAGCCAGCGCTGGCGCTCCTGAAGCTGGGACACCTCGGCCTGCAGCTCCTCTTCGTGCTGGCGGAGCTGATGGGTGCGCAGGGCGCCGAGGCCGCCCGTCACCAGGATATAGACCACCGCCGCGGCCGAGAGGGCCAGGACTGCTCGCGCGAGGATCCGCTGCCAGTGAGGCCTCTCCGTCGTGGGCATGGCACGCCTGGTCATGGCAACCAGCCCCTCCCGTCGGCCCGCCGCAGGTGACAGGTGTCGTTGAGACGTCGCAGGGCCACCGACTCCCCCTCCAGCTCCAGCTCAGAGATAGCGGCCACCGAGTGGCGCAGGCGGCGGAAGGAGGCCAGCGGCATCCCCAGGGCACGGGCCAGCACCGCCAGGATGACGAAGTTGTGGGTGACGACCACGATCGTCTGGCCGCGATGGGCCTGGGCCAGACGGACGATGGCGCTCCAGGCCCGCTCCTGCACCTCCGGCAGCGACTCGCCGCCCAGGGCTTCCAGGGACGGGTCCTGGCTGCCCAGCCAGCGCTGCAGGACGTCGGGAAACCTCTCCCGCACCTCGGCGTAGGTCAGCCCCTCGGCCCGTCCTATGTCCATCTCGACGAGTTCGGGCAGCACCTGCACCTGCAGCCCGCAGGCGCCGGCGATGGCCGCGGCCGTGTCCAGGCAGCGCCGAAGGGGGCTGGAGTAGATGGCCGAGACCCCTTCGGTGGCCAGGGCCCTGGCCAGGCGACGGGCCTGGCGACGGCCGTTGACGTTGAGGGGGACATCGCCCCGTCCCAGGGCCAGGCCCAGGCGGTTGTATTCCGTCTCGCCGTGCCGGACCAGAAGCAGACGCACGTCTAAAGCATACTACGTCGGCCGGCGGCCGTCGCGCTGCTTGCCCCGTAGCGGGGCCAGGGGCCATAATGGGTGGCGACCATGCCCCGCCTCTCGCAACTGCTGCGACGCGTCTCGGTCAGCGAAGGGCCTCCCCTGGGCTTTGGTGTGGCTGCCCACCGCCCTCGCGCCACCTTGTTGCTGGTGGCGCAGGTGGACGGCAACGCCTCCCGGCTCCCCGTCCCGGCCGACGCAGCCGATGCTCTCCTGGTGGCCGGGGAGGCCTCGACGGGGCTGCGGAAGGAGCTGAAAGGACTGGATGGGGTCCCGTGGGGCGTCCTCCTGCCCCGGGCCGAAGCCGCTACCGTGGCCTCCGTGCGGGAGATGGGGGCGGACTTCGTGGCCTTCGACCCCGCCCAGAGCGACGCGGGCCTTCTCCTGGAGGAGGGGCTGGACCTGGTGGCCCTGGCCAGCCATGAGGCCAGCGACACTGAACTGCGGCTTCTGGAGGCCCTCCCCCTGACGGCCCTGCTGCCGCCCCAGCCTTCGCTGCCCCTGACAGTTGCAGCCCGCCTCTCTCTGCAGCGCCTCTCGGCCCTGGCCCGTCTGCCTCTCTTGGTGCCCGTTCCGCCTCAGGCCGACGGCTCCCTGTTGCGGCTGCTGCGAGATGCGGGCGCGGCGGCGGTGGTGGTGGAGGGTAAGGCAGGCGCCGATGCCCTGGCCGCCCTGCGTCAGGCCATCGAGTCGCTGCCCCCGCGGCCCCGTCGCCGCGAGGAAAGGGCGGAACCCCTCTTTCCCGTCTCCCTTCTCCCCCGCCCCGGCGGAGAGGTCGAGGAAGAAGAGTAGCCTCCCTCGCCCCCTCCTCACAGGCCGCTGACGCCCCGCCACAGGAAGAGGCCGCCCAGGCAGAGAAGGGCCACGCCGCTCAACACCAGCGCCCAGCGGTGGAAGGCCGTGCCCAGGACGCGGCGGCCGCCCGCAGTCAGGGCCGAAAGCGCTGTCAGCCAGCCGAAGTCGGTGAGGACGTGGGCGAAGTAGAGGACGGCCACCCCTGCCGCCCCCTCGTCCAGGGCCTGGCCTACCAGACCGGCCCCCACCGTCCCCCACCAGGCCAGGAAGAAGGGGTTGGAGACGCTGACGCCCAGCCCCGCCGCCAGCAGTGCGCCTGCCCCCGAGGCCGATGCCGTCGCCCGGCCACCCGGCAGGGGGCCTGCCGCCAGGGCCGTGGCGAGGGTCCCCCGCCCCAGCCAGAGCAGGTAGAGGCCTCCCGCCAGGGCGATGCCTGTGCCCACGTCCTGTCGTTGCAGAAGATCCTCCAGGCCGAAGGCCAGCCCCAGCACGATGCCCAGCTCCAGCAGCGAGTGGCCCAGGGCCAGGAGCAGGCCGGCGCCGGCGCCTCCCCTCGCCCCCTCTCGCACGGCCATGGTGCTCAGGGGGCCGGGGCTGAGGGCGCCGCTCAGGCTGGTGACCAGCACCTCGGCAAAGAGGGCGCCCAGGGACACCCTATGCCCCCTGTTGCCGCAGCCAGGTCAGGACCGGGACCGCCGCCAGCTTCTCGGCCTCCAGCATCTCCCAGTAAATGCCCCGGGGGCGGGGATGCCGGCGAGAACAGGCGATGACCTCCTGTGGCGTGACGATGTAGTCCAGAGGGATGTCATGGGGCAGCATGGGCAACTCTTCGTCCAGCACCTGCAGGGGGTGCACCGTGGTGACTATGGTCGTGCCTGGCCCCACCTTCCCCAAATGAGCGGCTATGGCGAACTCCAGGTCGGAGTAGCCGCCCCCCTTGCCGACGCGGCCCCCTTGCCGGTCCACGGCCACCGACCCGCACACCACCAGGTCTATGACGGGCAGGTCGCGCGGATGGACGGGCCGCCCGTAGCGGAATGCCCCGGCGATGGTGGCGGCCTGCCAGGCCCGCGGGCCCAGTCGCGCGGGGTCCAATTCGATGAAGCACTCCAGGTTACGGAGGCGAGGGACAGCCATATAGACCGTCTTGCCCTCGCGGAGTGCTGAGCGGCGCAGGGGGAGCTGAGGCAGGTCGGGGTTGCACTTGAGGACGCGCGCCTCCCGCCAGACGGGAAGCTGGCGGAGGCGGCGGGCGGCCTCGCTGGCGCCGCGGAAATTGGGGATGCGGCCCCATGCCCCGGGGAAAAGGGCCTCTCCCGCCTCCTCAAGCGCCCGCCAGACCCGCTCCCGGAGGGCCTGTTTGGCGGCCCTGGCGTCCTCCATGGGAGCTCAAGGGCGCCCGCGTCCCTCCAGGAGGGCGTCCAGCCGCTCCTCCAGTCGACGCTGGACGTAAGCCAGGGTGAAGTCGCCTCGGGTACGCTCCAGGGTAGCCCGAACGGCGTCGGTAGTGCGGCGCAGGCCGCCGGTGACGGCCTCGGGGTAGTCCATGGTCACCAGGGCGTCGTAGATGTCGCTCATGGCCGTCAACGTCTCTTCGCAGCGGGCCAGATCGCCCTGGCGGAGCATGTCCAGCAGGTGACGGCGCAGTTCGCCCACCGCTTCGCCCAGGCCGTTCAGATAAGCCTGGGCCTCCACTCCCACTTCCTCCGGGGTGGGAAGGCGGCGGCCCGACAGGAGGGCGAGGGTGCAGACCGCCTCGGCATATTCCTTGGCGGCGTCGTGGACGAAGCCGCCGTAGTAGATGTCCCGGTGGCGCTGCAGGGCCTCGTCGGCCTGGTCCAGCTTGGCCCGCGCCTGGGCCAGCAGCTCCGCCGCGGCCTCGAATTCGCTGCGGTGAGCGGCGCGCACGGCGTTGGCCGAGAGGCGCACCACCTCCCGACAGAGGGAGAGGGCCACTTCTCGCGCCTCGTGTTTCTCAGTCAGATAGTCCCGCAGGCGCTGGGCGATCTCGCCGAGGGGGGAGGTGTCCACGGCTAAAGGTCCTTTACCGGCTCTGGGAATTCGCCTTCGCGGGCGGCATCTATCATCTCCCGCGCCTCTCTGGGCAGCTCCATGCCGTATTCCTGGAACTTGCGCTCCACCCAGCGGCCTATCTGGCGCGGGTCCTTGTAGTCCTCCAGGCGCTTGGGCTCGGCCCCGTATTCTTCCAGGATGGTCTGCTCGCTCTTGTGGTAGGCGAACCGGGAGATGGCCCGCTCCACCGACTCGCCTCCGCAGTGGCTGCAGCGGGCCTCGTAGGGTGTGCTCATGGTCTTGACGAAGATGCTGGTGAGACGGCCGCAGTCCCGGCACTTGAACTCGTAGATGGGCATCTCCTCACTCCTCCTCGCCCTCGGAGGCGCCCTCGTCGTCCCCTTCTTCCTCGGGCAGCTCCCCTGCCTCCATGCGCTCCAGCTCCGCCTCCATCTCGGCGTCCAGGGGTTCGCCCAGGCGCTGGGACATGCGGCGGATGAAACGGGCCATGCTCCTGGGGTCCGACTCGTCCACATCGTCCAGGCTGACGTCCTCAGCCAGGCCCTGGAAGATGTCGTCCTCGGAGCGCAGGACGGCCACCCGCGAGATGAGGCGGTTCATGCGGCGGCTTCCGCAGCTCTCGCAGACAGGCTCCACTTCCAGGCCGATGCGGCGGACGAAGACGCTGCTTTTGTGGCCACAGTCCTGGCAGCGGTATTCGTAGATGGGCACGCTACCACCCCTCGGCCTGCCGCCGCTGGGCGATCTCCTCCCGGTGCTGACAGGCGTAGAGGAAGGGGCAATGAGCGCAGTGGCGCCCCACCCGACCGGGGAAGCTGGCCGCCGCCTGCATCTCTCTGGCCAGGGCCACGGCCCGTGCCTCGGCCTCCTCCAGGGCGGCGGGGACGGTCGCCTCGGTCCAGACCTGACCCCCGTCCAGGAACCAGAATGACACCCTGGAGACAGGGCGCCCCAGCCCCTTCTGAACCATTATAGCGTAGAGTCGTAGCTGCCCCGCATCCACCTCCTGGGGCGGCTCCCCCGTCTTGTAGTCGATGACGTGCAGAGAGCCATCGGCCTCCTGGTCTATACGGTCGGGGCGGCCGAAGAGCACCACGTCCGGAGCCAGCCGCACCTCAAGATAAGGCTCCAGCAGATAGGGCTGAGCGGTCAGGTCCTCGCGGGCGGCGAACTCCTCCAGTTGCCTGCGCGCCCGCTCGCGCAGCTCCTCCACGCCCGGCATGCGGCGGTAGCGGGGCGAGAGGGAGGCCCAGCGCTGGTCGAACAGCTCCAGCAGCCGGCCGGCGCTGCGCTCGGGCGGCGGCAGGTGGAAAAACTGCTGCAGGACGAGGTGGACGGCGGTGCCCACCGTGTCCTGAGGACGCAGCCGGGGCCGCAGCCTGTCCAGGTACTGGTAGCGATAGCGCAGGGGGCAGGTGAGGTAGACCCTCAGCTTCAGGGGCGAAAGGCGGATCATGACCGGGCCTTTATAGTTTGTGCCTCGAGCATGGCCTGCGCGTCAATTGACGGACGATGTGTCGTCTATATAATACTCGCCGAAAAAGCCAAATCCTGCCG
>JANXAP010000025.1 GCA_025062275.1 Dehalococcoidia bacterium | reverse complement strand
AGCCCAGGGCCGCCCTGACGTAGGGTTCGGCCTCTGGCGGATAGGGGCCGCCAGCGAGGGCGGCGGCAACCGCATCGTGGATAGCTGTGCCCCTGGTGGCAGCCGCATCCCGCACCCTCTCTGGCTCTTCCGCTGCGAGGGTCAGCGCCTGGTCGATGTCTAGGCCGTCCTCCAGCATCTCCCTTACCGCAGCCAACGTTGTGCGCCGTGCCCAGGCCGCTAGGTTGGGTTTGGCCACCACCGCCAGAATCGTAGTCACCGAGGGGTACAGCGCCCCTTCCACCTGGTAGAGGCGTTGCCCCGCCACGTTGAGGCGACGGGCCCTGAGAGGCGGGAGCACAGGCACAGTCATTTCCCCAACAGCTCCTGAACGAGGCAGCCGGGGCACAGCCACGGAAGCCACCGAGGCGGCAACGGCCCCTTGCACCGGCGACACCTCCGGCGGTGCAGATGCGGTGAGACGATCGTCTCACGAGGCAGCATCGCCCACCTCCGGCAACACGGGTGGCCGCAAGGCCCGCTCCCTCAACAGCCCAGCCACGGCCCGACGCAGCCCAGGGCAGGCGGCGGCACGCCATAAGAAGCGACGGCGGCGGCCGTCTAGGGTGCGGATGGTCATGACGACGGCGTCCCTGCCCGGGAACTCGGCCAGCAGGGCGGCGATGCGGGCCAAGAACCGTGCGTCCTCGGCCTCATCGGGCGTCTCGGCCACGGTGAACTTGAGCGCAGGCCGTGCGCCCATGCCCAGGGCGGCCGCCACGAGGGGGGAGGCTGGGCAGGGTGGTTGGAGCAGGCGGATGAGCTCGGCGCTATGCGCCCGCATATCCGCCAGCAGTGCATCAACTTCGGGTGTGCGCCGGCCCCTGACCACCAGGCGGCCGCCATCGACTCGGAGCGTCAACCCCAACTCGTGGGCTCGTCGCAAGAGGTCTAACGCCGTGGTCATGCCGCTGCGCCCTCCTCTGGCTCAAACACCACATCCGCCTCGCCCGCCCCGGGGCGGCCGTCGTTTGGTTTCGTTCCAATTAAAGATTGGGCCGTTGGAACGAAACCGAACCGGAGACGCCACCGGTGGGCACGGTTCCCCTTCACGCCAGGCGGCGGGTCTCGCTCGGCCAGTCCCCCCTCCACCAGGGCGTTGAGCGCTCGCCTTACTTGCTCGTCCGAGGGCTTGGGGTCGCCCATAGCCGCCATGATGTCCCCTAAGGTCTGCCACTCCTCGGTCAGGAGCGCCCTTGCTCTCTCCTGCACTGCCAGGAGGGCCAAGGCCGTGGGGTCACCCAGGGCCAGCAGGGAGCCGTCCTCACCCATCTCGTAGGCGAGCTCACGGATGGGGACTACTCGCCCATAGCCTCGTAGGAGGCGACGGTTGGGGGACTTATCGTCACGAAGAAGCTCCAAGGCTACGTCTACCAGGCCGAGGAAGGCATGGGAACCGCTGATGCCTTCTCCGTGCTGGCCGCCGCCTTTCCTCTCGTGGTGGACGAGGACGAGTGTCTTGCCCCGCTCTCGGCAGGTGGCGATGAGGGGGGTCAATACCCTGGTCACCTCGGCGGCATCGTTGGTGTCCTCGAGCCCCAGCAGTTTGGATGTGTCGAGGATTACCACCGTCTCGTCCCCTCCGGCGATGCGTTCCAGCAGCTCCTCTCGCCGACACCCCAGGGCGAAGTAGAGGGTGACGTGGGAATAGCTCTCGGGCAGCCTCGCTAGCCTGGCCTCCCAGATGGACTCGGGCTCCTCCGTGAGCCACAGCACCGTCTCGCCCTGCCACTCCGCTACCGCCCGGGCCAAAAGCTCTGTCTTACCCGCTTTGGGGTAGCCGGAGAGGAGGTGGGAGAGGCCCTTGAGGATGACGCCGCCCTGTCCCAGGAGGGGGAGAGAGGGCAGGGCCACGCTCGCCCCGCCCTCCTTCGCTCTCGCTTGCAGCTCGGCCGCCCTTGCTTCTCGTTTCGTTCCAACGGCCCTATATATAGTTGGAACGAAACCAAACGGGCCCCCCTCGTCTGGCACCGGGGCCTCCCGGGCCAGCCCCTCCGCCACCTCCCGCAACCGCTTCGGGCTGCCACCCAGGGTGGCCAGAAGGTCGCAGATGTCCTTCCCGCCCGCCAAGGCGAGGGCTTGGGGCAGCTCCAACCGGCGCATCCGCAGCCCCGCCTCGGCCGCCGCCTTCTCCGCCTTCTCGGCACCGTCCCGTCCGGCGGTATCGATGTCGAATGCCAACACGACCTCATCCACGCCCGCCTCCCGCAGGGCCCTGAAGGCCCGTCTCAGGTCTCGGGAGGCGCCCTTGACGGAGGCGTAGGCAGGCAGGCCAGCCGCTCGCAGCGCTAGGGTGTCGGTGGCACCCTCGGTCAGCCAGATGGTGCGGGGGGGAAAGATGGGCAGGGGCCAAAGGTCGGGCCGCCGCCCTTCGTGCTCCTCCGCCTCCCACAGCCAGCGCTCGCCGGGGCCACGGCGCACCATGCGGGCAGCGATGGCGGGCCAGGTCAGGCAGAGGGCACCGTCCTGGAAGCGGACGCCCAGGCCGGTGGCCATCACCCTAGGGACGCCACACTTCCTGTGCAGCCAACCGAAGGCAGCGTCCTCGTCGGGCCAGCCGGATGGGCCTTTCTCGGCGGCAGCGGGGCCACGGCCCCCCTTCTCCGGGTGCTGGTGCCCGTTCCGCCGTTCCCGTGGCGGGAAGAGGTCAGCCCAGCCCAGGCCCAGGCGCTCCAGCACGGCCTCAGGGCGGCAGCCCGCATGACAATAAATCAGCACCCGCCCGTCCTCGGCCTCACGCAGACTAAGCGAAGGTCTCTTGTCCTCATGGGCGGGGCAACACGCAGCCCAGCTTCCGTTGCGGCCCCTCGGCCTGCAGCCCAGCTCTTCCAAGCGGGACAAAACGAGCGAGAGGCGGTCGGGGGCGGCTGTGCTCATCCCGCCACCTCCAACGCCAGGGCTAGTTGCTGAGGCCAATTTTCAGGCCCAGGGCCGAGCCTGACCTCCCGTGTGGCCCAGGGCCAATCTGGCCACGGCACCTCCTCAAAGTCGTCGAGCCGCAGCCATAGCTCAGCCTGCCCATCTACTGTCCCTGGGCTGCCGAGGCGGAAGGCCTCCGCTAGTGGCAGCCGCAGGGCCCTTCTCTCGGCGTCGAACCTGACGATGAGCGACCTGGCACCTTGCTCGGCCGCATAGCGCAAGACGGCTGCTGGGAGACTAACCCTGCCATCGAGCCGCTGCCTATGCCGATATGGAACAGCGAGCACCGTCTCGCCGTGGACGTGGACCAGCTTCCCGACCGTGACCCACCGCCCCAGTGACGGGCGGTAAACCGTTAAAGCTTGCGTTGTTGAGCGGGTAGCAGTAAAATCATTGTGAGGCGCCAAGGTTCTGACCCCCTTCTCTCTGTCCCGGGTTGCCGGTGCCTCCAGGGCCCCGCTCCCGCCTGGCAAGCTGACAGCGGGGCCCGTCGGCCTCGAAAGGTTTAAGCCTTTTCGCCATTCCCACCTACGTGGTCAACCTCCTTTCCGAGAACTTCCTGCTTGAGGCGGTAGTAGGCACGGACCGCCACATCCTGCCACGAGCGCAGGCGTAACTCTTGGCGCATTCGCTCCACCGCTTCACGCTCGGCAGGCGGCAGCCTCAAGGCAAGGAAGAATCGTTGCATACGCTCACTCCCCTCTCGGTTTGGCTTGTGTTGCATAATACCACGCTGAGGGGGAACTGTCAAGGGGCGTTAGCATACAAACACTACTTGGCCAGGGCCTCGTCCACCAGCTCTGCCGCCCTCCGGTCCATCTCCGAGAGGGCGTGGGCGTAGACGTTCAACGTCACTGAAGCCTGGGAATGGCCCAGCCTGCGCTGCAGGGACTTCACGTCCAGACCCTGGGCAGCTAGGAGGGAGGCGTGGGCATGTCTCAGGTAGTGGGCGGGGCGCCTGGGGACATTTGCCCTCTCGCACAGGGCGGCCATCGTCTCGCTGATGCGTTTGGTGTAGGGCGGCCGCTCTTGCCAGAAGATGTGGACAGAGTCTTTGGGCAGCCGCCCTAGCAGCTCCACCGCCAGGGACGGGAGGGCTACTGTCCTCTCGCCCGCTCGGGTTTTCGGCTTGCCCTCATGCCAGGTGCTCCCTGCCCAGGTGACGCTGCGCCTCACCGTGAGGGTGCCACGCTCTAGGTCGATGTCATCCCACCTTAGCCCCAGCGCCTCCCCTGGCCTGAGGCCGGTTAACAGCATCAGTGCGAGCAGGGAGGCCAGGGGCGTGGCGTCCTCCAGGGCCTCCCGCAGCCACTGGCGCATGTCCTCCAGGCCCCAGTCTTTCGCCTCAGGCTTCTGGTGCCTGGGCCGTGGCACCCTGGACATGGGGTTGGTGGCGATTAGGCCCAGCTTCACTGCCTCGCTGAGGCAGGCGTGAAGCACCACGTGGGCCAATTCCTTGCTCCGGCCGCCCATGTCCAGGGAAGCGAGGACGGCAGCGATGGGCCACGGTTCAAGACGGGACAGGCGCACGTGGCTCAGCCTCGCCAGCAGCGGGGCCAGCACCTGCCGGTAGCGCCTCAAGGTGGACGGCCGCCACCTGCCCTGCCCCAGCCACTGCTGGCACCACTCGCCCAGGGTGAGGCGGGAGGGGGGCGCAAGCTCCCCCGCCTGGTGGCGCAGCAGCAACGCCTGGAGCTTGTCCCGGCACTCCTGCCGGGTGCGGCCAGACACCCAGTAACGGCGGCCAGCGATGCGGACGGCAGCTTCCCAGCGGCCCCGCCGGTGGACATATGTCCCTTCGTGGTTGGCCCTGCGGCCCATGGCTCCCCCTTTCCCATGGCGGGAGCGTGCGGGGCCAGTCCAACCATTTTCCAACCATTTGCGGCCCTCCCGTCACGCCTTGACAATGGCTGCCCGAAGGGGGCTAAATGGTATCTGGGCCGCTAGCTCAACTGGCAGAGCGGCGGACTCTTAATCCGCGGGTTCCGGGTTCGACTCCCGGGCGGCCCTCCAGTCACTTCCCTGGCAGACGAGCCTTCACACCATAGTGACAGACGACGTGGGGAAGTGTCGGAACTGGTAGACGAGCGTGACTTAGGATCACGTGCCGTAAGGCGTGCGGGTTCGAGTCCCGCCTTCCCCACCAGCTGACTCCCGCCGGCTTACCCAACCATCGCCTGTTCCTCAGCGGATGCGCGCTCTCGCCATATGGGGCCGAGGGTCGCTATAGTGTCTTTGTATCGCCGCTTTTGCTATAGACGGCTGATTGCTAAGGGTCTCGTGGCCCACTAAAATATGGGCCACGAGACCCGAGCTGGCCTGTGGCCGGCGAGAGGAGGGGCCGTGGCTGAGCCACTGCTGAGCGTCCGCGACCTGCGCACATACTTCTATACCGACGAAGGTGTGGTCAGGGCGGTGGATGGCGTCTCCTTCGATGTCTATCCAGGGGAAATAGTCGGCCTGGTGGGCGAGTCGGGCTGCGGCAAGACCGTCAGTGCCCTCTCCATCCTGCGCCTGATCCCCCAGCCACCCGGCAGGATCGTTTCCGGGGAAATATGGTTCGAGGGCCAGGACCTGCTGAAGCTGGACGACGAGGGCATCCGCCAGATCCGCGGCAACAAGATCGGCATCGTCTTCCAGGAGCCCATGACCTCTCTCAACCCCGTCCTGACCATCGGCCGCCAGCTGACGGAGCCCCTGGAAGTACACCTGAAGATGGACAGGGCCAGCGCCCGCCGTCGGGCCATCGAGCTGCTGGAGATGGTAGGCATACCCGAGCCCGAGCGGCGCATCGACCACTACCCGCACCAGTTCTCGGGAGGGATGAGGCAGCGGGTGATGATAGCCATGGCCCTGGCCTGCAACCCCCGCCTGCTCCTGGCCGACGAGCCGACCACTGCCCTGGACGTGACTATCCAGGCCCAGATCCTAGAGCTGATGACGCGGCTGACGCGGGAGCTGGGCACGGCCGTCATCATCATCACCCATAACCTCGGGGTGGTGGCCCGCTACGCCGACCGTGTGAACGTGATGTACGCCGGCAAGATAGTGGAGTCGGCGAGCGCTATGGAGCTCTACCACCGGCCTCGCCACCCCTATACCCTGGGCCTGCTTCGCTCGGTGCCCCGACTGGACCAGCCACGCAAGGCCAGACTGGACCCCATCGAGGGCTTCCCGCCCGACCTGGTGCACATGCCCCCCGGCTGTGCCTTCCAGCCGCGCTGTCGCTTCGCGGTGGAGCGCTGCAAGATGGAGGCGCCGCCCCTCATGCTGGTGGGCGAGAACCATCTGTCGGCCTGCTGGGAGTGGCAGCGACTAGCCCAACAGGTAGAGGCCCCCACCCCTGCCTCGTAGCGGCGGGCCGAAAGGAGAGGTCACATGTCCCTGCAGACCACTGGACAGCAGCAGCCCAGCGCCACCATCGGCGACAATGTCCTGGTCTCCATCCAGGACGTGAAGATGCACTTCCCGGTGACGGCGGGCATCATCTTCCAGCGGAAGGTGGGCACCATCCGCGCGGTGGACGGCGTCACCTTCGACATAAAGCGCGGCGAGACGGTGGGCCTGGTGGGCGAGTCGGGCTGCGGCAAGACGACCCTCGGCCGCTGCATCCTGATGCTCTACCGCCCCACCTCCGGGCGCATCATCTTCGAGGGGCACGACCTGACGGCCATGAAGCCGGGGGAGATACGGCGCATGCGCCGTCGGATGCAGATGATCTTCCAGGACCCCTACGCCTCCCTCAACCCCCGCATGACTGTGGGCAGCATCATCGCCGAGCCCATGATCATTCATGGGCTGGCCAAAAACCGCAAGGAGCGCAGGGAGCGGGTGGAGGAGCTGATGCGGGTGGTCGGCCTGAACCCGTTCTATGCCAACCGCTACCCCCACGAGTTCAGCGGTGGCCAGCGACAGCGCATCGGCATCGCGCGGGCACTGGCCGTCCAGCCCAGCTTCATCGTGGCCGACGAGCCGGTGTCGGCCCTGGACGTCTCCATCCAGGCCCAGATCATCAACCTGCTGGAAGAGTTGCAGGAGCGGTTCCAGCTCACCTACCTGTTCATTGCCCACGACCTGTCGGTGGTGCGCCACATCAGCAACCGTGTGGCCGTGATGTACCTGGGCAAGGTGATGGAGCTGACGGACCGCGACGAGCTGTATGCCAACCCTCTGCACCCCTACACTAAGGCGTTGCTGTCGGCGGTGCCGGTTCCCGACCCGGCCGTGGAGGCCAAGCGGGAACGCATCATCCTGCACGGCGAGATACCTAGCCCCATGCGGCCACCACCCGGTTGCGTGTTCCACACCCGTTGTCCCATCGCCATAGACGAGTGCCGGACACGGGTGCCGGAGTGGCGCAACGTGGGCACGGCCGACCGCCCGCACTGGGTGGCCTGCCACCGCGTCATCGGCGGCAAGCTGGACGGATGGAGCGGGGTCCGGCCCGACAACGCCCGCTGACAGGACCGGAAACCGCTCCGCGAGAGGGCCCTTGGCGAGCCCCCGCCTAGAGGGCCAGGGCGCCCCTTCGGGCGCTTTCCCGCTCCTGCAGTTCGTCCGCGAGAACACCCCTGAGGTCCGGTCTATCCAGCTTTAGCGGCCCTCCCTCCCTCCTTCGCCCCTCCGGTCACTGCACTGCGGCGAGTCGCCCCATGGCCTGATGCCCGCGTTACCCCTCCTCGAGCGAGCCCCCGTATCGTCCCTTTGGGCCTGGACGGGGATGGGGCAACGGCCTGGGTATCTCAAGTCGTTGCAGCCCTCGTTGTTTGAAGCTCGTGCACGAGTATAATACGAGTATAGAACGAGTATGCCCTGGCAACGGTCCAGGCTAGCGCCTTACGGCTCCCTGAGCGCCTTCCTGCGGCTGCTGAGGGAGGCGCCGAAGCATGGCTGGCCGCAGCGGGTGGACGCGGCCCTGCTCAGGGAGATGGGCTTCAGGGGAGGCTCTGCCTGGGAGGTTCTGGTGGCGCTGCGCTTTCTGGGACTGGTGGACCCCTTCACCGACACGCCGACTGAACGTTACAGTTTGCTCCTGCAGCCCTGGCCCGAGGGCAGGCAGGGTCTGGCAAAGGCTATTCATAACGCATATACAAAGGCACTGGGGGACGAGGGGTGGGCGGGGAGATCGGAGGAAGAGCTGGAGGGGTTGTTTGGCGAGCGTTACGGCAAGGCCTTGGCCAGAAGGCAGGCCCGGTTCGCCTTGGGTCTGGCGCGGGTGGTGGGGCTGCGGGTGGCGGAGCCGCCTAGGAGAAGAAGGGCAGCGGCGCTGGAATTGGCTTGGCTTTCCTCAGGGATGGCCGGGGTGGGAGGCGACCGGACCGCGCAGGGCGCAGCGACGCCGGTGGTGGGGCTGGCGGAGGAGGGGGACCCGTTGCGGAGGCGATACGTGGAGGTGCTGCTGCGGCGGCTTGAGCGGGCGGACCCTCGGGAGGCTGCGGCGCTGGAGCAGCGTATCGAGTCTATCTTGGCCGGCAGGCCTGCGCGGCGCGGGGTCCTGGCGGCGCTGGGTGCCCTCCTGCGCCCCTTCCGTCGTGAGCGGCATCGCTAGCGTTCCAGCTTCAGGAGGGCGAGAAATGCTTCCTGGGGGATCTCCACTCGGCCGATGCGGCGCAGTCGTCGCTTCCCTTCCTTCTGCTTCTCCAGCAGCTTCTTTTTGCGGGTTACGTCGCCGCCGTAGCACTTGGCCAGCACGTTCTTGCGCAGGGCCCGGATGGTCTCGCGGGCGATAACCCGCCCCCCGATGGCCGCCTGGATAGGGACATCGAAGAGTTGTCGCGGTATCAGCTCCTTCAGCCTCTCCACCAGTGCGCGGCCCACCTGATAGGCCCTTTCGGCCGGGACCAGCAGGCTCAGGGCGTCCACGGGCTGGTTGTTGACCAGCACGTCCAGCTTGACCAGCTTCGCCGGCCGGTATTCGGCGAAGGAGTAGTCCATGCTGGCGTAGCCCTGGGTGCGGGACTTTAGCTGGTCGTAAAAGTCCACCAGCATCTCCGACAGTGGCATACGGTACTCCAGCAGCACCCTCCGCTCGCCCTCGCGCACGGCAGGCCCCTGGTCGAGGTACTCCATGCGCGCGAACTCCCCCCGCCGGGAGGTCACCAGCTCCATGATGGCGCCGATGTAACGCTCCGGAGCGATGACCGACAGGTGCATCCACGGCTCCCGTATCTCGGCGATACGGGTGGGCGGCGGCAGCTCCGCCGGGCTGCGCACCGGCAACTCCTGACCGTCGGTGGTGACCACCCGGTACTCGACGCTGGGAGCCGTGGCCAGCAGGTCCAGCTTGAACTCTCGCTCGAGCCTCTCCTGGACGATGTCCATGTGCAGGAGACCCAGAAAGCCGCATCGGAAGCCCGGGCCCAGCGCCAGGGAGGACTCCGGCTCGAAGATGAGGGCGGCATCGTTCAGCTTCAGTTTCTCCAGGGCGTCTCGCAGGGCCTGGTATTCCTCGGCATCGGCGGGATACAGCCCGGCGAAGACCATGGGCTTGGGAGGACGGTAGCCGGGCAGTGGCTCGGCGGCGGGATCGTCGTCCCAGGTGATGGTGTCGCCCACGCGGCAGTCGCCCACCGTCTTCAGGCCGGTGGCCACGTAGCCCACCTCGCCCGCCGTGAGGCTTTGGCTGGGAGTGGGAGATGGCCGGAAGAAGCCCACCTCCAGCGGCTCGAGGCGGCGGTTGGTGGCCATCAGGCGCAGCGGTCGGCGGCCGTCGAGGTGCCCGTCCACCACCCGCACGTAGGCGATGACGCCCTTGTAGGGGTCGTATTTGGAGTCGAAGACCAGCGCCCGCAGGGGGGCATCGGGGCGGCCGGAGGGGGGCGGGACGCGACGCACGATCTCCTCCAGCAGCTCGGGCACCCCGGTGCCGTCCTTGGCCGAGACGAACAGCACCTCGTCGCGGCGGAAGCCGAAGGTATCGCACAGCTCCTGGGCCACTCTCTCGGGATCGGCGGCGGGCAGGTCTATCTTGTTGACGGCGGGGACGATGGTCAGGCCCTGGTCGAGGGCCAGGAAGAAGTTGGCCAGGGTCTGGGCCTCGATGCCCTGAGATGCGTCCACCAGTAGCACCGCGCCCTCGCAGGCGGCCAGAGCGCGGGAGACCTCGTAGCTGAAATCCACGTGGCCTGGGGTATCGATCAGGTTCAGCTCGTACTCCAGGCCGTCGCGGGCGCGGTAGGTCATGCGCACAGCCGAGGCCTTGATGGTGATGCCCCGCTCCCGCTCCAGGTCCATGTCGTCCAGCACCAGCTCGCCCGCCTCCCGCGGGGAAAGGGTCCCCGTCGCCTCCAGGAGGCGGTCGGCCAGGGTGGACTTGCCGTGATCAATGTGGGCGACGATGCAGAAGTTGCGTATCAGCCCCTGCTCCATACCAAGGCCATGGTATCAGAGCGGGGGTCTCGGACGAAGGCGCTAGCCCGGCGGGCCACCGCCCAGGTTGACGCAGCCCGGCACCTGCTCGTGCAGGCCGTCGGGCTCGATAGTGGCCAGCAAGCGGCCAGTGCGGTCGTAGATGCGGGCCTCCACCATCACGTTGCCATTGGGGAGGCGCTCGATGGTCAGCAGCACCTCTCCCCTCTCGTCGGTCACCTCCACCCGCCGATACTGTTCCCGTCCGATCTCGATCACGTCGACCTCCCTGATAGGCGATGGTCAGATGAGCACCAGGGCCTCGCCCCCGTCCACACAGATGACGTTGCCTGTGAGCCAGGGGGACTCGTCCTGGCTGAGGGCGACGATGGCCCGGGCCACGTCCTCGGGCGTGGTGATGCGCCCGCCCGGGTTGTAATGGGCGGCGAATTCCAGCATCCGCTCGTGGCCGGGTATCTTGCGCAGGGCCGGAGTATCGGTCACGCCGGCCTGGATGGCGTTCACGGCGATGCCCCGCCGTGCCAGCTCCACCGCCAGATGCTTGACGTGGTACTCCAGGGCTGCCTTGGCCGCCCCCACCGGCCCATAGTTGGGGAAGACACGGTGGGAGCCGGCGCTGGTCATGGCGAACACCTTGCTGCCAGGGCCCAGCAGCCCCAGGTAGTACATGTCCTGGACCCAGTAGACCAGGCTGTGGGCCATGACGTCCAGGGTCATTTCCATCTGGCTGCGACTGACGGCCTCGGCGCGATCCTGGGGCACGTAGGGCCGCAGGGTGCCGAAGGCCAGGGAGTGGAGCAGCACCCTCACGTGCTCGCCCTGGGGGACCCGCCGGCGCACCTCCTCCAACACCTGCTGCCGCTTGGCGTCGTCGGCGGCATTGGTGTTGAAGAAGACGGCCTCACAGCCCAGGTCCTGGATCTGGGCCTGGATGCGCTGGGCATTGGGGAGGGTCGCCCTGGTGTCCAGGTGCACGCCGAAGATGTTCATGCCCTGGCGGGCCAGCTCCAGGGCGGTGGCGGCGCCGTGGCCGCTGGAGGCCCCCAGCACCAGTGCCCACTTTCCTTTAAGGGGCGCCATGTTCCCTTACCTCCTGCTGGTCGACGGCGACGCCCTCCGCCGACGGCCTCAGGCCCAGAGCGGTCTCGATGCAGGCCCGCATGGTCTGGGCCAGGGCCATGCGGTCGAAGGTCGGATTCAGGTCTCCCACTGGTGGCAACAGTAACAGGCGGCCACCGTTAAGGGCAAGCTCCGCCGCCACTGCCGCGCCGCCCGGGCTGCGGGCGAAGACGAGCGCCTGGGCCTCGGCCTGGGGGTGTAGGTAGGCGCGGTAGGACAGGCGAGGCCCGAACTGCCGCACGTAGGGCGCGAAGGGGTGTTCGGGGTCTGTCAGCTCGGCGCCGCGGCTGCCGAAGCCAGGCACCAGGGCCTCCTCCCAGCTCCCCAGCGGGCCCTCCGGCAGCCAGTAGTAGCGGCGGCAGTCGGGCATGCCCTCGACGCCGGGGACAGGCGCCTCGGGGTAGGCGAACAGGACCAGCAGGCCGCCCCGATCCAGGAAGCGCTCGGTCTCCCAGCGGCGTGCCCGCAGCAGGCGGGCCAGGGACATGGCGTCGGGGCCGCCGGGGCCGTTGACCACCCTGAGGCGGTCATAGGTCTCGTGGTCGCCGCTACCGGCGGCGGCCTCGGCTATGGCCCTGGAGACGGCTGAGGCCTCGACGATGAGGGCCTCGTAGTCGAAGAAGGACGGGGCGCTCAGGAAGGTGTAGTTGTCGAAGCTGGGGTCGGGCATGGGCAGCCCAATGACCAGGACGCGCATGGCTATCGGCGCCCGCGCAGGTAGCGCTCCAGCCTCTCGGCCAGATGAGGGACGTCGGTGGCCAGCCACAGCGCTGCTTCCAGCAGGCCCTGGGGGTGGCCCGTATCCAGCCAGCGACCCTGGAGCCGTCTCCCGTATACGGGACGCTGGCGACAGAGTCGGGCCAGGCCATCGGTGAGCCATATCTCCCCTGCTCGTCCGGGCGGGGTCTCCTCCAGCGCGGGGAAGATGTCGGGCGTCAGCACCATGCGGCCGATAACGGCCAAAAGGGAGGGGGCCTCCTGGGGCTCGGGCTTCTCCACGGTCGCCCGGACGAGAAAATCGCCGCTCTCCAGCGGCTCGCCGTCTATGACGCCGTAGCGGGAGACCTCGTCCCTCTCCACCTCCACCAGCCCCAGCACCGGGCCGCCGAGGTGCTGGAAGGCCTCTACCAGCTGGCCGATGGCCGGGGGGTGGGCGGCCACCACATCGTCGGCATAGAAGAGGGCGAAGGGCTGCCCTTCCAGCAGCCAGCGGGCCTGGAGAAGGGCATGGCCCGTGCCCAGCCTGCCCTCCTGGTAGACGAAGGCGATGCGGGCCAGGCCGGAGATGCGCTGGAGTTCCTGGAGCCTGGGGCCATCGCCCCGGGCCTCCAGCGCCCGCTCCAGCTCCGGCGAGGGGGCGAAATGCTGGGCCAGGGCCTCTTTGCCGGGTGAGATGACCATCACCAGCTCCCGCACGCCTGCTGCGGCCGCCTCCTCGACGATGTGCTGGACCACGGGCCTGTCCAGCAGGGGGAGCATCTCCTTGGGTATAGCCTTGGTTGCGGGAAGGAACCTGGTGCCGAAACCTGCTGCCAGAATGACGCCTCTACGGACAGCCATGCCCTCTCTCCGCCCCTGGCGCGCGGCAATTCTACACCAGCTTCTAACGGGAGACAAGGACGCGGGGGTTGACAGGTGGAGATATTACGGTAAGGTTGAACGGGGCGGCCGTGCTAGGCGGGGAGCTGGCGGTGCCCTGCACCCGCAATCCGCCATAGCGGGGCCGAATTCCCGCTCGAGGCCCGGGGCTGTGGAGGCTACCGTCGGCCAGAGGCGTCGATGGTCGGGTCCTGCGCGGCGGGGCGCCACGAACCCCGTCAGGCCCGGAAGGGAGCAGCGGTAAGTGGTGGCCTCGGGCGCCGCAGGTCGGCCTGGCCGGAGCTGACGGCCGTCGGCAAGGCCGTAGCGCCGGGTCGACAGCGGGTGCACGGCTGCCCTTGCTGCGCCTGCCCCGTCGTGGGGCGGGCAGCACCAGCAACAGTGCAGATATGAGGTGATGGGGCCGGACTTAGATAGGCGGGCCCGCCTGGGAGCCCGCCTGAGCACGACAGCATCCAGCCTCGTAGCGAAGTGGGAATCGGTCCGGCCGGGGGCCAGGCACCATCTGTCGCTGGCCCTGGCCGGATGCGCGGTGGCGGTGGCGCTGGTAGCCCTGGCCGTCTTCCAGGGCGGCGCTGGCAAGGACAAGGGGGTGGCCCTGGCTTCCCCACCCCAACCTCTCTCCCCTCATCTGGTACCCTTCGTGCTTCACGACCGGGGGGTCGCTCTGCACCTCACGGCTGACGCCGCCACCGTCGGCGAGGCCCTGGACGAACTGCAGATCCAGCTGGACGAGGCCGACCTGGTGATGCCGTCCCGCGATGCTCCCCTCACCTCAGGGCTGAGGGTGGTGATCCGGCGCGCCAAGCATGTGCTGTTGCAGGTGGACGGCGGCGAGAGCTGGGTAGCCACCCATGCCGTCAGCGTTGGCGACCTGCTGGCCGAGCGGGGGGTCTTCCTGGGAGCCATGGACCGGGTGTCGCCGGCTGTCACGGCCCAGCTCAGCGACGGCATGTCGGTGCGTGTGGTGAGGGTCCAGGTGGTGCGCGATGTGCAGGAGGAGACCATAGCCAGGAATGTCGTATATCGCGATGACCCGTCACTGCCTCTGGGCCAGAGCTACGTGGCCCAGGAAGGGGCCGACGGCGTCGTGCGACGCGAATTCGAGGTGGTCTACGAGGACGGGCGAGAGGCGTGGCGCCAGCTGGTATCCGAGTCGACGGTGCCGCCCCAGGACCGGGTGGTGGTCAGGGGTACTCGCCGACCGCCTCCCCCCTCGTCCATCGTGGTGCCGGCCACCGGAAGCGGCGACTGTTCGGGCATCGCCCACAGCCGCACCATGACCGTCTACGCCACCTGGTACGCGCCCGGCCGCGGCGCCGGCTACTACACCGCCACTGGCCTGCGGGTGGGGTACGGCATCGTGGCCGTGGACCCCAGCGTCATCCCCCTGGGCACCCGCATTTGCGTTCCCGGATACGGCATGGCGGTGGCCGCCGATACGGGCGGGGGCGTGCGTGGCTATATGATAGACCTGGCCTATCCCGAGGGCGTGGTGCCCAACTGGCGCACCGGTTGGGTCACCATCTACATTCTCGACTGAGGTCCACGACGTCGCCCGGCATCGACCCGAAAGCGCCGGCCCCCTCAGCCCGCTGCCCGCCTCACCAGCTCGACGATGCGCGCCTCTTCGGCGGCGGTCAGCGCCTTCAGGGCGAAGGCCGTGGGCCACATGTTGCCCTCGTCCAGCCTGGCAACGGAATTGAAGCCAAAGGTAGCGTAGCGCTCTTTGAACTTGGAGGCTGGGGTGAAGTAGCAGAGCACCTTGCCGTCCTTGGCGTAGGCGGGCATGCCGTACCAGAGCCGTGGCGAGAGGGAAGGCGCTGTCGCCCTGATGAGGGCGTGCAGCCGCTGGGCCATGCTGCGGTCCGGCTCGGGCAGTTCCGCGATCTTGGCCAGGACGGCGGCCTCATCGTCGGCGGGGGAGCCTCGGCGGGCCGCCCTCAGCTCGCGGGCCCGCTCCCGCATGGCCTCCCGTTCCTCGGGCGTGAAGCCCTCCAACGACTCCCCGTCCTCTCCCGGTGCTCGACCCTTTCTCAAAGCTATCTGCTCCCCTCACATATATACGGCGCGGCCGGGCACCGACCGCGACCTGTCGCGCTTCATACATGATACAGCGGCGTGCTCTATCATGGTCTGCGGGGGTGACCCGAGGAGAGCATGGTCGTACGTCGGCGAAGGGCGCTGGGCCAGCACTGGCTGGTGTCGGAACGCTACCTGGAGCGCATCGCGGCGGCGGCCGATTTCGGCCCCGAAGACACCGTTATCGAGGTGGGGCCTGGCACCGGCAACCTGACCCGTCGCCTGCTGCGCAGGGCCTCTCGCCTAGTGGCCGTGGAGCTGGACGAGGCCCTGGCCGAGGCCCTTCCGGCCCGCCTGGGCGACCCGGCCAACCTGGTGGTAGTGGCGGGCGATGTGCTGCGCATGCCTCCCGCAGAGCTGTTGTCCCTGGCCGGGGGCGGCCCTCCGTATGTGGTCGTGGGGAACCTGCCCTTCTCGGTGGGCACGGCAGTTGTGCGCCATTTCCTCCGCGCGCAGCCGCCGCCACGCTGGCTGGTGGTCACCCTCCAGCGGGAGGTGGCCGAGGCGATAGCCGCAGCGCCCGGTCGTATGACCTTTCTCAGCGTGGAGATGCAGCTGTTGGCCCGGCCACAGCTGCTGTTCATCGTCCCTCCGGGGGCCTTCCGGCCGCCGCCCCGGGTCCATTCGGGGGTGGTGCGCCTGGACGTCAGGGAAGAGCCCGCGGTGGCGCTGGACGACGTGGACGCCTTCCTGGAGACGGTGAAGGCCGGCTTCGCCGCCCCCCGCAAGCAGCTCCGCAATTCGCTGGCCATCGGCCTGTCCCTGCCGCCGCAGGAGGCGGCCGAGATCATCGCCCTGGCAGGGCTGGACGCGGAGCGACGCCCGGGCACCCTGAACCTGGAGGAGTGGGCGAGGCTGCACGCTGCCGTCGCTGCCCGCCACGCCTCGGTGAGGACGTGATGGCCCTGCGTGTTCTGGCTCCGGCCAAGATCAACTGGACACTGGAGGTCATGGGC
This sequence comes from Dehalococcoidia bacterium, assembly GCA_025062275.1. GTDB lineage: Bacteria > Chloroflexota > Dehalococcoidia > SM23-28-2 > HRBIN24 > HRBIN24. Next base: position 38,512 of record JANXAP010000025.1, on the reverse strand, counting down.
CGTCGTCCCGATGGCTACCATGAGGTGACGACGGTCCTGCAGACCATCGCGGTGTGGGACGAGCTGGAGCTGGAGGAGGCCCCCGGCCTGGAGGTGGAGACGGTGGGAGGCCCCTCCTTCGGAGAGGAGGATCTGGCGCTGCGGGCTGCCCGCCTGCTTCTGCCCCAGGGCGGTGTGCGTGTGCGGGTGCGCAAGGGCATCCCGGTGGCAGCCGGCCTGGGGGGTGGAAGCTCCGATGCCGCCGCAGTGCTGCGGGGCATTAGCTCACTTTTGGGGCTGTCCATCTGCTCCGACGAGCTTCACTGTCTGGCGGCCGGCCTCGGGTCCGACGTCCCCTTCTTCCTTTATGGAGGCACGGCGCTGGCCACAGGCCGCGGGGAGGTGGTCTCGCCTCTGCCCGATGCCCCCACCGTCTGGCTGGTGATCCTGGTGCCGCCTTTCGATCTCGAGGGCAAGACGGGGCTGATGTACCGCAGCCTCTCTCCCTCCCAGTACAGCGACGGCTCCTTCACCCGCTCCTTCCTGGCGCGGATGGAGGAACGGCGAGCGGTGGACGAGGGGCTGATGCACAACGCCTTCGAGCCTGTAGCCTATGCTCTGCTCCCCGACCTGGCCCACTACCGTCGCGCTCTTCTGAAGGCTGGTGCCCGACGCGTCCATCTGGCCGGCAGCGGCCCGTCCCTCTTCGCTCTGGCGGCGGACGTCGCCGAGGCGGAGGCCATGGCCGCTCGGCTGCGGGCCGAGGGCCTCACGCCGCTGGTGGCCCGTACTGCCGGACGGACGGAGGCCCTGGGGGGCTGAGCCGTGGCCGAGGTCTTTTCGGGCGCTGTCCTGGGCTACTGCCTGTCGCTGGTGTCGGTCTGGCCGGTGAGCCTGGGACTGGTGCGGCTGCGGGGGCAGGTGCCCGCCCTCGCCCGGGCCATAGCGCCCAACCTGGGGCCTGCGATGCTGGCGGTGCCCGTCTCGCTGCTGCTGTTCGCCTGGGGCCCGCTGGTGGGCATGCTCATGGGCATGCTGTACCGGGGTGCACTGGACAACCTGCCGGGGGCCGGGCTGGGAAGCCCCAACTGGGCCTTCACCGCAGGCGTCCTCTCGGCGGGGGTGTCGGTCCTGGCAGTGGTCTACTATGTCTGGTCGCGGGTCTGGTGGTGGCTGGCGCTGGTGGTGGCCCTGTGGGTGGGCGCCTTCGGATGGGGTTTGCCCTATCTGGCCGAGGCGGCGCCCTGATGGCGCGGGAGGTGGAGCGTGGCTGACGGCGAGGAAGTCCTGGACGCCTATTCGCGGGTAGTGGTGTCGGTGGCCGAAAGGGTGGGGCCGGCGGTGGTCAACATCGCCGCCTCCCAGCGGGTGCTGGTCCGCGACCGTTACCAGCGGGCAGTGCCGCGGGAGCGGACGGGGGCCGGCTCCGGGGTCATCATCTCGCCCGATGGCTTCGTTCTCACCAACAGCCACGTAGTTTCCGGGGCGCGGCGGCTGGAGGTGACCCTGTACGATGGCCGGCAGTTCGCCGGCGAGCTGGTGGGCGAGGACCCCCACACAGACCTGGCAGTAGTGCGGGTGCCTGCCTCGGGACTGCCCATCGCTGCCCTGGGAGACTCGGCGCGCCTGCGGGTGGGGCAACTGGTGGTGGCCATCGGCAACCCCTTCGGGTTCCAGTGGACGGTTACGGCCGGGGTGGTGAGCGCCCTGGGTCGCGCCTTCCGCAGCCGCACCGGGCGGCTGCTGGAGAACATAATCCAGACCGATGCTGCCCTTAACCCCGGCAACTCGGGCGGCCCCCTGTGCAACGGTGCTGCCGAGGTTATAGGCATCAATACTGCTGTCATTCCCTATGCCCAGGGCCTCTGCTTCGCCATCCCCATCAACACGGCCAAGCGCATTGCGGGGCAGCTTATTACGCGCGGCCGGGTGACGCGAGGCTACCTGGGCATCTTCGTGGAGCCGCGGGAGCTGCCGCCTCCGCTCCTGGCGGCCCTGGGTGGGCGCCAGCGGACAGGGGTGATGGTGCTGGAGGTGGTGCCCGGCAGCCCGGCCGCGCGGGCGGGCCTGCGCCCCATGGACGTCATCGTGGGTCTGGGAGGCCGCGTCATCGCCGGCATCGACGACCTGCACCGCTTCCTGGACGAGGAGCCGGTGGGAAGGGTCTACGAGCTGGAGCTGGTGCGGGACGGGCAACTGCTGCGGGTGCCAGTGGGCATCGAGGAGCAGCCGCCGATGCCCGGCCCTTGAGCGCGAGCTGACCATTCCTTACCATGGCTGGTGGGTGCGATAACCCTTACGTTCACGAAATGCTGGCCAGGAAAAGACGGTCCATAACTCGGGAGCGCTGAGAGACAGATGACGAAGGGCACCATCGTCGACATGCACGTGCACACGGTGCGCGGTGCCTCCGACTCCTCCCTGACGCCCGAGCAGTTGCTGGAGGAGGCGCAGCGCATCGGCCTCACGGGCGTCAATATCAGCGAGCACGACCGTGCCTGGGACGACCACGAGTGGGAGGCCTTTCGTCGGCGGGCGAACATCTTCCTGAGCCGTGGCATGGAGGTCTCCACCGACCTGGGGCACATCATCGTGGTGGGGATCAGCCGCTACGTGCCGGGCATCCGCCGAGCGACGGAGTTGAGGCGGGTGGTAAACGAGATAGGCGGCTTTATGATCGCCGCCCACCCCTTCCGCCACTTCTTCGACCCCGTCCACTACCGCCGCGACGGCCGTCCCGCCGTGGAGATGACGCCCGAGGAGGCGGCGAGGCTGCCCATCTTCCAGCTCGTGGACGAGATCGAGGTAGCCAACGGCGGCTGCACGCCGCGCGAGAACGCCTTCGCCCTGCAGGTAGCGCGCATCCTGGGCAAGCGGGGCATCGGCGCCAGCGATTGCCACTCCACCAACGGCCTTGGCTGCTTCACCACCGTCTTCGAGGAAGAGCTGGAGTCCCAGGAGCACATGCTGGCGCTGCTGCGGGCCGGGCGGTATTATCCGGCTGCTGGCCTGAATGTGGGCGACCTGCGTCCCTTCGAAGAGACGGTGGCCCACCTGCTCCCCACCTAAGGGCGGCTGACGATGGAGGCCCTGGCCGCCGCGCCCAGGGTTAGGCTCCGCCCCCTCCTGCCACCAGAGAGGCCCCAGCTCGCTGCCTGGTGCCCGGGCTATAATAGGGCCGCCGCTCAGGAGCTGGTGGCCGTGCTGCTGACGAACGACCAGATGGTGGGCGTCCTCGGCTACGGGCTCAACGACCCTGGGGAGGGGTGCTGCACCTTTCATCTGGCGGTGATAGCGCCCGACCGGCGAGGGTTCGGCCTGGGCAGTGAGGCAGTGAGGGCGCTGGAGGGGCACCTGGCAGCGACCATGGGCGTGCGCTGCTTCCGCGCTCTCGTGCCCGAGACCATGGGCCTCGCCTTTTATTTTTGGTTAAGGTTAGGATATGCGCCCGATGCGTGCCGGCAGGGACAAATGAGCATGGTCAGGTGCCAGGGAGGTGGCTGAGATGGAGGACATGTTCCGCTACCTGGACGAGCGCTTGGACGATGCCCTGCGTGAGCTGCAGGAGCTCTGTTCCCTGCCCAGCGTCAGCGCCCGCGGCGAGTCCATAGAGGAGACGGCCGCCTGGCTGGCAGACCGCCTCATCTCGCTGGGGTTCGACGCTCAGGTCCTCCCTAAGCCGGAAGGTGGCCACCCTGTGGTCTTGGCTGTCGCTCCCGGCGCCTCGCCACGCACCATCCTCTTTTACGACCACTACGACGTTCAGCCCGAGGAGCCGCTGGAGGAGTGGTCGTCGCCCCCCTTCCGACCCACCCTGCGGGCGGGACGGCTCTACGCCCGTGGCGCTTCCGATAACAAGGGCAACATCGTGGCCCGGCTGTGGGCCATCCGCGCCTGGCAGCAAGCCGGCGGTCTGCCCTGCACCGTCAAGTTCTGCATCGAGGGCGACGAGGAGATCGGCAGCCCCCACATGGAAGAGTTCGTAGCCAGGCATCGAGACCTGCTGCGGGCCGATGCCTGCCTGTGGGAAGGGGGCGGCGTCACCTGGGACGGGCGTCCGCAGCTCACCCTGGGGGTCAAGGGGCTGCTGTATGTGGAGCTGGCCGTCCGTAGCCTGGCCCGCGATGCCCACTCCTCGTGGGGCACGGTGCTGCCCAATGCAGCCTGGCGGCTGGCGTGGGCGCTGAGCACCATCAAGGGCCGGGACGAGAGGGTTCTCATCCCCGGCTTCTACGATGCTGTCCGACCGCCCACGCCCGAGGAGCTGGCGGCGGTGGAGGCCATGCCGGCCGAGGAAGAAGAGACGCTCCGGGCCTACGGTGCCCGCGCCTTCGTCTGCGGCCTCACGGGGGCAGAGGTGCGCAAGCGCCACATCTTCGAGCCTACAGCCACCATCGATGGCCTGTTGGCCGGCTACACTGGTCCCGGCCCCAAGACAGTGCTCCCTGCCCAGGCCCTGGCCAAGCTGGACTTTCGCCTGGTGCCTGATCAGGACCCGGCCGATATCCTGGCCAAGCTGGAGCGGCACCTGCGGGAGCAGGGGTTCGACGACGTCGAGGTGCGCTACCTGTCGGGCGAGCGTCCCGCCCGAACGCCGGTGTCCCACCCTCTGGTGGCGATGGCGCGGGAGGTGCTGCGGGAGGTCTACGGCAAGGAGCCGGTGGTGGTGCCATCCATGGCCGGCACGGGCCCCCTCTACCCATTCGTGCGAGAGCTGGGGCTACCGGTCATCGATTTCGGGGTGGGCTACCCCGACTCCCGCATTCACGCGCCCGACGAGAACGTGCGGGTGGAGGACTTCCTGCGGGGGGCCAAGGCGGTGGCCGCTCTGCTGGGGCGCTTCGCTCAGGGCTAGGACGGCGCCTGCACCGCCACTCCGGTGGCGCAGGGCCGGCAGAGATGGATCAGCCCGCAACAAGCCTTGGGGTTGGGCAGCACGTGTCCGCACTCGCGCGCCGAGGACAGGTGGAAGAGGCGTCCGCACAGGTAACAGCGGATCCCCTCGCCCCAGTCCACGGTCAACGAGCAGACGGGGCAGAGCTCTTGCATCAGTGTCCCATCCCCACCGGTGGCTCCAGGCCGAGCGCCTTCCCCAGGCAGACGTTGCAGCCGAATTCGAGGGTCAGGAACTGCATGTGCACCCATGCCTGGCCGCAATCGTACTCGTCGGGGCCGGCGCTGTGGCTGAAGTGGAAGGGCTGGCCACAGCCGTTGCAGTAGGCGGTGGTATCGGGCCTGAGGGGGCCGCCGCAGACGGCACAGACCTCTCCGTCCATCTCCGTCCTCCAGTATACAGCGGCGGCTAGGAGCCCAGCCCCCCTGCCAGCAGCGACCGCACCAGTTCCACCTCCTCCTGACGAGTGCGGACGCGGCCGTCGCGGCAGGCGTCGCGCAGGTGGGCCAGGACGCGGCCCATGGCCGGCCCGGGGGGGACTCCCAGGTTGGCCAGGTCGCGGCCTGTCAGGTGGGGGCGGCGATGCCGCCACTGGCGGAGGTAGTCCAGGACCCGTTGCCGTGTCAGGGGGTTGTCCACCGTGAAGGCGTAGGCCCAGAGGGCCGCAGGCGGGTAGCCGTCCAGCAGGGCACAGATATGGCTGGGCGCCCTCTCCGGAGACGCCAGCTCCGGGGCCAGAGCGCGTAGTCGGGCCATGGCCAGCAGCACCTGACGCTCGGCCCGCGTCAGGGCCAGACGGGAGGCTACGGCCAGCGCCTCGTTCTCCTGCAGGCGAGCGCCCAGCATGGCCAGGCCCAGCAGGGGCGAGGCCTCCCTCCCTGCCTCGCGGCGCGCGCGGGCCAGGGCGCCGGCAGCGGCGGCATCGAAGGAAAGGGAGGGGTGCAGTCGGGCCAGGACTCCCAGCTCTGCCAGCACCAGCAGCGCCTCCTCGGGGCGCTCCTCCTGCAGGCAGCGCAGCAGCTCGTGGCGGAGGCGGGGGCCGCTGATGGTGTCCAGGTAGTGCAGGTCGCGACGCAGCCAGGCGAGTGTCAGCTCCTCGATGCGGAAGGAGAGGCGGGCTGCGTAGCGGGCCGCCCGCAGTATGCGGGTGGCGTCGTCGCGGAAGCTGGCCTCGTGCAGCACGCGCAACAGCCCCGCCTCAAGATCCGCCTGGCCCCCGTGGGGGTCCAGGAGGCGTTCGCGGTGGGGTCCGGCCAGGCCGAGGGCCATGGCGTTGATGGTGAAATCGCGGCGGGCCAGGTCCTCGGCGATGGAAGCAGGGCGCACCGAGGGCAGGGCACCCGGACGCGGGTAGCTCTCGGCGCGCGCCGTGGCCAGGTCCACATGGAAGTCGCGGCCGCGGACCGTGGCGGTGCCGAAGCGGCGGTGGACCACCGCCCGCGCGCTCAGGGCCTCGGCCAGGGATATAGCCAGGGCAGGAGCGTCCCCTTCCACCACCAGGTCCAGATCGATGCTGGGCAGGCCCAGGAGGAGGTCGCGGACGGCGCCTCCTACCAGGTAGATGGGCGCCTCAGGCGCGAGGGAGAGGAGGGCTCTCAGCGCCCGCTCCTGCTGTGGGGAGAGGCGCTCCCATAATTTTTGCGTCAAGTTTGCCTTTTGCACCGTACACCCCGAGAAATTATATCCCGGGCTTGACAACCCTCGCCTCGGAGCCTATCATGGCAGCCGTCAAAGCTGGATTTTTGGGCTTCCCTTGGCTCCTCGGGGCCTCAGAGGGCAGTTTTTGGCGATATAGTTTGGCTGGCAACCTATGAAGAGGGACTGGCAGGAGCTGGCCAGGGTGCTGGGGCTGGGGATGAAGGACCCCTCCCTGCTCCAGCAGGCTCTGGTGCACCGCTCCTACCTGAACGAGGTCCGAGACAGGGGCCTGCACGATAACGAGCGCCTGGAGTTCCTGGGCGATGCCGTGCTCAATCTGGCGGTGGCCGAGCATCTCTATCACCTCTTCCCCGAAAGCACTGAGGGCGAGCTGAGCCAGATGAGGGCCCACGTGGTGCGCTGGGACACCCTGGCGGCGGTGGCCGAGCGCATCGGACTGGGGCGGTACCTGCTCCTGGGCAAGGGCGAGGACCTTTCCGGAGGCCGGAAGCGGCCCTCCAACCTGGCAGGTGCCCTGGAGGCGGTCATCGGCGCCGTCTACCTGGATGGCGGTCTGGAGGCGGCGCGGCAACTGGTCTTGAGGCTGCTGGAGCCGGAGCTGGAGCGGTTGGCGACGGGCCAGCCGGTGGTGGACAGCAAGTCGGAGTTGCAGCGGGTGGTCCAGGCCCGCTGGCACCAGATTCCCCGATACCGGGTGGTGGAGGCCGAGGGGCCTGACCACGCCAAGACCTTTACCGTCGAGGTAGTCTTGGGCGAGCAGGTCCTGGGGCGGGGACAGGGTCGGAGTAAGAAACAGGCGGAGCTGGAGGCGGCTCGCCAGGCCCTGCAGACCCTCTCCAGGGCCAGCTAGCCCATGTTCCTGCGCCGCCTCGAGATCTCCGGCTTCAAGAGCTTCGCTTCCCGGACCATCTTCGAGTTAGGCCCCGGCATCACCGCTGTCGTCGGCCCCAACGGTTCGGGCAAGTCCAACATCGTCGAGGCCCTGCGCTGGGTGCTGGGCGAGTCCTCCAGCCGCGTCCTGCGCGCCCGCAAGCTGGAAGAGGTCATCTTCGTCGGCTCCCGTTCCCGTCCCCCGGCAGAAAAGGCGGAGGTGACCATCGTCCTGGACGGGCTGGACGGCCGCGACGGACGGGGACAGCTGTCCATCTCGCGCCGCGCCTACCGCTGGGGCGAGAGCGACTATCTGGTGAACGGTCGTCGTGCCCGCCACCGCGATGTGCAGGAGCTGCTGGTGCACCTGACAGGGTCCACCGGCGCCTCCTATGCCTTCATCGGCCAGGGGCTGGTGGAAAGCTTCCTCCAGATGCGGCCCGAAGACCGACGCCAGCTCATCGAGGAGGCCTCGGACGTCCAGCGCTACCGCCTGCGGCTGGAGGAGGCCTGTTCCCGGCTGGCGCGAGCGCGAGAGGGCATGGACAAGGTGCGCCTGCTGCTGGGGGAAATCGGGCCGCGACTGGCTCAGCTGGAGCGTCAGGCCCGACGCGCTCAGGAGCAGCGCCGGCTCTCGACCGAGCTGGCACAGGCCCTCGCTGTCTGGTATGCCGATGCCTGGCACCGGTCCCGGTCGGCCCTGGAGGAGGCGACGGCACGCCTCTCCCGGGCGCGGCAGGAGGAGGCGACCCTGTGCGACGAGTCCTCGCGATGTGCTCGGGAGCTGTCGCAGGCCGCCGAGGAGGTCAAGGCGCTGCGCGCTCGCGCCCAGGCGGCAGCCGAGGAGCGCGCTCGTCGTCGCGAGGCCGTCCAGCGCCTGGAGCAGGAGGCGGCCCTGACCCAGCAGCGACTGGCCATGCTCGGCGCCCGCCGTCGCGACCTGGAGGAGGAGCTCAGGTCGCTGCGGGAGGAGATGGCGTCCTTGCCGCCCACCGATGACGAAGAGGGGCGCCACGAGTCGCTACGGGAATTCATGGCCTCTCTGGAGCAGGAGCTGGCCAAGGCCCGGGAGGGGCTCCGTCGGGCCGAAGAGGAGTGGCGGGAGCTGTCCGAAGCGGCGAGATCCTCACGCCAGCGGGCCGAGGCCCTCAGGGCCTCGGCCCAGGAGGCAGAGAGGCGTGCCCAGCGCCTCCGGTCCGCTACCGGCGATGGCAACCGCCACCTGCAGTCGCTGCAGGAGCAGCGGCGCGCCCTGGTCAGACGCATGGCGCAGGTAGTGCACGCCCTGCGAGAGCTGGGTCGCCAGGAGGAGGCCATTCTGCGCCAGGGCCAGGAGCTGTCCCAGGAGATGGAGCGCCTGGAGCGCGAGGCGCGGCAGATATCGGCCCAGATCCAGCAAGTGGAGTCCAACCAGGCCCTGCGCCGCGCTCAACTGGAGGAGATGCGCTCTCGCCTCCAGTTCGTCCAGGACCTGGAGCGACAGCTCCGTCCGCCCCTGCCGGAGGAGGAGGGAGGGGCTGTCCCCGGGCTCGAGACGGTCCTCTACCGCGTCCTCAAGGTCCCCAAGGGCCTCGAGAGGGCCATCGAGGCGGCCCTGGGCGAGTGGCTGCGGGCGCTGGTGGTGGCCCGTAGCGACGAGGCCATCGCTGCCGCTCGACGCATAGCCGATTCCAGCGGCGAGCGCACCTATCTGGTCCCGATGGACGGCCTCCGCCCCGTCCATTCCCTCAGCCTGACGCGAGAGCGGGGGGTGGTGGGCGTGGCCGCCCAGCTGGTGAAGTGCGATCCCCGCTATCGGCGGCTGGTGGACGCCCTGCTAGGGCGGGTCATCATCGTGGAGGACGTGGAGACGGCCCAGCGCATGGCCCGTCGGGAGCTGGGCACCGTCGTCACCCTGGACGGCCTGGTCTTCCATCCCTGGGGGGCCATCGGCGCCGGTCAGGGGCAGCACACCCGTCAGTTCACCCTGCGCCTGGAGTGGGACAGCGAGGACGTCGTGAAGGAGGTGCAGCGGCTCAACGCCCTGCTGGACGTGGGCGAGAGGGAGCTGGCCCGCCTCCGCTCGAGCCTCCAGGAACGCTCCGAGGCCCTCGCTGCCCTGCGCAGACAGGGGGCATCGCTGGAGGGGGAGCGTCGCCGCCTGCAGGATGCCGCTGCCCAGCAGAGGGCCAGGCTGGCCCAGCTCAAGGGCGAGATGCGGGGCATCATGGCTTCCCTGGCGCGTCTGCGGGAGCAAGAGGCTGCCTCGTTGCAGGAGGCCCAGTCCCTCATGGAGCGGGCTGCTGCCCTGCAAGGGGAGGCCCAGGAGGCAGAGGCCATCGCTGCCCGCCTGCAGCCGTCCCTGGAGGCGGCCGCTCAGCGTCGGCGGGAGGCCGGCGAGGCCGTGGGAGACCTCAGCGCCCGCCTCGCCTCCCTGCAGGGGCAGATGCGGGCGCTGGAGGAAGAGGCCAGGCGCCGCTGGCAGGCCCGGTTGCGCCTGGAGGAGCGCATCAGGGCCAAGGAGGGCCAGTTGGCCAAGCTGCAGCAGGAGGAGCGGGAAGTATCGACTGCCCTGGCCGACTGCCAGCAGCGCCTGGAGCAGGCCCGCCGCCAGCTTCAGGCGCTGCCCGACGAAGGGCCGTCGGAGGACGCTATCGCTCGGGCGGAGGCCCGCGAGCACGAGGCCCGGCAGCGTCTGCTGCAGGTGCAGGAAAGGCTCATAGCTGCCGAGCGCGACCTGGCCCAGGCCGAGGCCGACCTGCGCCACTGGCGCTCGGAGGTGGAATCGCTGGCCCAGAAGGCCCGCGCCGACGGCTACGACCCTGAAGCCTTGCCTCCGCCTCCCCCGGAAGGGGTGCCGGAGGGCCTGGAGGCCCACATCGAACGGCTGCGGGCCCAGCTCCGTCGCCTCGGATCCGTCAACAGCGAGGCCGAGGGCGAATACCGCCAGCTCAGGGAGCGACACGACGGTCTGGTGGCCCAGCTGGCTGACCTGGAGGCGGCGGAAGCGGCCGTGGGCCGCGCCATGGAGGAGATGGACCGCTTCCTGGAGCGACGCTTTCAGGAGACCTTCGACGCGGTGGCTCGGGGCTTCTCCCGCTACTTCGCCTCCTTCTTTCCCGGGGGCGAGGCACGCCTGCGCCTGACCGACGGCCCCGAGCCGGGGGTGGAGATGACGGCAAGGCCCCCGGGCAAGCGCGTGCGCACCCTCAACCAGCTCTCCGGAGGTGAGAGGGCGCTGACAGCCCTGGCCTTCCTCTTCGCCCTGCTGGAGACCAATCCCTTCCCCTTCTGCGTCCTGGACGAGGCCGATGCCATGCTGGACGAGGCCAATGTAGGCCGCTTCGCCGACGGCCTGCGCGAGCTGTCCCGTCACATCCAGTTCATCGTCGTCACCCACAATCGCAAGACCATCGAGGCCGCCGACGCCGTTTACGGCATCTCCATGGGCCCCGACGGGGCCTCGAGGGTCATCTCCCTGCGTCTGAGCGACGTAGCGGTGGGCTAGCGTCCCGCCCGAGGCCGCTGCTATCCTTCCTCTGGAGGCCCCGTGTTGAGGCTCTTCGGTCGTCGCGCACCCCAGACCGGTCGGGCGCTGGAGCAGACCCGCCGCACCTGGTTCTCGCGTCTGGGAGGCATCTTCCAGCGAGGGCTGGACGAGTCGGTCTGGGAAGAGTTGGAGGAGACGCTCCTGGCCGCCGACGTGGGGGTCGCCACCACCGAGGCTGTCCTGCGGCGCCTGCGGGAGCGGGTGAGGGCGCAGGGCATCTCCGACCCCGAGCTGGCCCTCGAGGCCCTCAAGGAAGAGCTGATAGCGGTCCTGGACGTGGGCGGTCCCAGGGGGCAGCTCTGGGGCCGCGAAGGCCCCTGGCCGAGGCCGGCGGTGATCCTGGTGGTGGGGGTCAACGGCTCGGGCAAGACCACCTCCATCGGCAAGCTGGCCCACGCCTTCCGTGCCCAGGGGCTGAAGGTGCTACTGGGTGCGGCCGACACCTTCCGCGCTGCGGCCATCGACCAGCTCCGTCAGTGGGCCGAGAGGGCGGGGGCCGAGGTGGTGGCCCACCAACAGGGGGCCGACCCGGGGGCCGTGGCCTTCGATGCCGTCGCCGCCGCCGAGGCCCGCGGCGTCGACGTGGTCATCATAGACACGGCCGGTCGCCTTCATACCAAGAGCAATCTGATGGAGGAGCTGCGCAAGGTCCGCCGAGTCGTCCAGCGGCGCATCCCCTCGGCGCCCCACGAGGTGCTGCTGGTGCTGGATGCCACCACTGGCCAGAATGCCCTGCAGCAGGCCCGCTACTTCAGCGAGGCAGTGGGCGTGACCGGCGTGGTGCTGGCCAAGCTGGACGGCAGTGCGAAAGGGGGGGTGGTGTTCCCCATAGCTCACGAGCTGGGGCTGCCGGTGCTGTTCGTGGGCACCGGCGAAGGCCCCGATGACCTGGCCCCCTTCGACCCGCGGGAGTTCGTGGAAGCCCTGCTGGCGACGTGAGACCCCCGCACCCCCTGCCCCGGCGGCCTGAGCGCCCCGAGGCCAGGGCCCAGCTCCCATCGACCCCGCCCATCACCGTGGCCCCTGCCCTGCAACTGGAGCTGGGCACCCTCCTGCTCGCTGGCCTGGTGGCTGGGGGGGCTGCTCTACGACTGGCCGCTTTGGGGGCCACCGGCCTGACGGTGCGGGAGGCAGGACAGGCATTCGCTGCCTGGGTGGTGGCCCAGGGTGCCCACCCACCCCAGTGGGCCGGGGACGCTACCTCCGTCCTCACCTCCTTTTTGTTCCGGCTCGGCGCCGACGGGGACGCCTGGGCGAGGCTGGTGTCGGCACTGGCCGGGGCGGCGCTGGTGCCAACCGTCTACCTGGTGGCCCGAGGTGGCGGGCGCGCGGTGGCCCTGCTGGCCACACTCCTGGCAGCGTTCTCGCCTCTGGCGGTAGCCGCCTCTCGCACTGTCCTGCCCGGCTCTCTGGGCGGCCTGCTGGCGGCCTTGCTGGCAGCGGCCCTGCTGGCGCACTGGCAGCGGCCGCGACCTCTGACCCTGTGGGCCGCGGCCCTTCTGGCTGCCCTCTGCCTCGGTAGCGACGCCGTAGGCCTGACGGGGCTGCTGGGCTGTGCCCTCTTCCTGGCGGTGGCTGCCTGGGCCGAGGACCCGCGCTGGCCCCCTGTGAGGGCATCCCTGAGGCGCTGGCCGGTGGCGATGGCCCTCGGCCTCGCCATGGGCCTGGTCGTGAGCGTCCTTCACTGGGGCGACGGCCCCTCCAGCGCCCTGGCCGGCCCGCGCCTGTGGTCTGACCTCTTCGCCCTCCCCGGCGACCGTGCGCCCCTGCTGACGGTGCTGTCCCTGCTCGCTTACGACTGGCCCCTGACCTTTCTGGGCCTGGGTGGCGCGGCCCTGCTACTGCGACGCGCCTGGGCGGCGAGAAGCGTGGACAGCCTCGCCCCCTGGGAGCTCCTGTCCCTGTGCTGGCTGGCCCCTGGGCTGCTGGTGGCCCTGGCCAGCGGCCATGCCCACGAGGGTGCCCTGCTGGCGGTGGCGCTCCCCCTGGCGCTCCTGGGGGCGGCGGCCCTGGCCTGGGGGCTCAGCGCCCTCCCCTGGAGCGAGGTGGGGCGGTCGTGGCCGGCGGCCGTGCTGGTGGTGGCCTGCCTGGGATCCCTGGGCCTGCTGTGGACGCTGTGGGCGAGGCCCTTCGGCCAGGTATCGGCGGCGGAAGCGTGGGGTGCTTGGCTGGCGGCGGTGTCCCTCATGTGGGGGCTGTGGCTCTCGTGGCGGTGGTGGGGCATGGCCACGGCAGCGGCGGCGGCCCTGGCCCTGGCGCCGCTGGCCCTGGGCTTCTGGCCCCACACCATCTGGGCGGTGGGCTTCCACCAGGGGGCCGAGCCGTTGCTGGGGGCTCGCTTTACGGTGGGACGGGAGCAGATAGAGAGGCTCCTGCCCCAGCTGCCAGCGCCGGCGGCGCCTCTTGCCGTGTCGCTGGGCGTGGCTGAGGTGCTCGGCTGGCATCTCAGGCATCTGCCCCTGGTGGCGGGAGATCCGCCCCAGCGCTCCGCCGTATACCTGACCGAGGCGGCTTCGGCGGCCCCTCGCGGCTTCTCGCCCAGCGGTAGCCCCCTGACGGTGGCCCGGGACTGGCGCTGGCACCGGGACGACGGACGCCGCTTCTGGCGCTGGCTCATACTGCGAGAGCCGTACGGCAGCGTTCTGGAGTTCAGGGTGCAGACCATGGTGAGGACGGAATGAGGGAGGAGACGGCCTACGCCCCCACCGTGTCCTTCGACCTGGAGCGGACGCTGTCACAGCGGCTGCGCGTGACGCCCGAGGCGGCGGCCTGGACTGTTGTGCTGGCGGTGGCCATGGGCCTGCGGCTGTGGGACCTGGGCTCCCGCGCCCTTCACCACGACGAGACCCTCCACGCCTTCTTCTCCTACCTGCTCTACCGCGATGGCACCTACGAGCACCTGCCGATGATGCACGGGCCGTTGAAGTTTTTCCTGACCGCCCTTTCCTACCTGCTGTTCGGTGCCAGCGACTACACCGCCCGGCTGCCCACGGCCCTGGCTGGCTCGGGGCTGGTGCTGCTCCCCCTGGCGCTCCGCCACCGTCTGGGGTCGGCGGGGGCGCTGGTGGCCGGAGTCCTCATCGCCCTTTCGCCGGTGCTGGTCTACTTCAGTCGCTTCAACCGTGACGATATGCTCATCGCCTTTCTGACCCTGGCGCTGGTGGCCTGCATGTGGCGTTATCTGGACGCCGGCAGCCCCGTCTACCTGACGCTGGCGGCGCTGCTGCTGGGGCTGGGCTTCGCCACCATGGAGACCACCTACATCCACCTCGCCATCTTCCTGCTGTTCCTGGAGCTGTGGCTGGCCCAACACTTCTGGGGCCAGGTGACAGAGCGCCGCCGGCTCGGTCGCCTCGGCTCGGCTGTGGTGCTCGTCTTCTTCGTCTCCCTTGCCTGGGCGGTAGTGGCCCTGTGGCCCTTCGCCCGCCGGTTGCGGGAACGGTGGGGACTCACAGACTGGCACCGTGCTGCCGACCTGATGCTGGTGCTGGGCACGCTGTCGGCCCCCCAGTTCGCCCCGGGCATCCAGATGCCGCTGGCAGCCCTGGGCCTGGGCGAGGACCAGATGTCCAGGGTGGTCTGGGAGCGGTTCCTGTGGTTTCGCGGAGTGTTGCTGGAGCACGTCATCGCGACGGTCACGGTGACGGTCCTGCTGGTCGCCACGTCAGTGGTGGGACTGGCGTGGGACCGGCGGCGCTGGATGCTGGCGGCTGCCGCCTTCTACGTGCCCTACGTCCTGCTGTACACGACCTTCTTCACCAACAGCGATGGCTTCGCCTCGGGCATCTGGGGCTCGCTGGACTATTGGATAGCCCAGCACGAATTCCGACGTGGCGACCAGCCCGACTACTACTACCTGGTGGTGCTGCCGGCCTATGAATACCTGCCCTTGCTGGCAGGGGGTCTGGCCCTGCTCTATTACTGTCTGCGGGGTGGCATCGCGTCCTGGCTGCTGACGGCCATCGCCTGCTTCTCCCTGCTGGCCTTCTTCGGAGCCAAAGGTTACGATCCCTCCCTGGGGCACGACCGCCTGGCCTTTCTGGTACCCATAGCTGGTCTGGCGGTGTATGTCGGCGTGCGCGGCGATCAGTTCGAACGCTTCCTCTGCTTCTGGCTGGCGGGCGCCCTCTTCGCTTATTCGCTGATGGGTGAGAAGATGCCCTGGCTCACCACGCACCTGGCCCTGCCCCTCTGCCTGCTGGCCGCCTATGCGCTGGGCCGCCTGCTGGAACGTGCCTGGCGGGGCCACGTTCGTGGGTGGCTGCTGTGGGGAGCTGCGGCCATGACCATCGGGGCGGGCCTTGCCGTCTACGGCCCCTGGGGTGCCGAGACGAAGGGGGCCATCATGGCTGCTGCCGGGGCTGCCGGCCTGCTGCCACTGGCGGCAGCGCGTTCCCCCGCCGCCCTCGCGCTGGCGCTGCTGGCGCCCCTGCTCATGTTCGGCGTGAAGACGGGCATCACTGCCTCCTTCCAGCACGGCGACGTGCCGCGGGAGCTGCTGGTCTACACCCAGACATCGCCGGCGGTGCCGGACGTGGCGGAGCGCATCCAGCGGCTCGCCGAGGAGTCGGGCGTGGGGCGCGACCTGCCTCTGGCGGTCGACACCACCTATGCCTGGCCATGGCAGTGGTACCTGCGCGACTACCGGCAGCTGCGCTTCGTCACCCCGGGTCCTGGCTTCCAGCCACCATCGGGGTCGGTGGTGGTGCTGGCCTACGAGAGCGCGGCCTATATGCAGCCCTACCTGGACGCCTACGAGCCTCCTTACCGTTATCCGCTACGCTGGTGGTTCCCGGAAGTCTACCGGGACATCGCTCGTCCCACGTTGGGCGAGGGTATCCGGGACTTCTTGCGCAGCCTTGGCAGCCCGCACACCTGGGAGAACTGGGGACGCTACCTGCGCGACCGGGTGCCGCCGGCCCCCGTCCATCGCACGGAGGACGTGTGGGCGCGCTGTCCCTGGTGCGGCTCAGTGGACGAGGTCGTCTTCTTTCCGGCTGGCGTCCCGTCCCGGCCTAGATGACATAAGACGAGACGCGGGCCATGTCCCGAGCCACCAGCTCTGCCACCTGCTCACCCAGGCGGATGCTGTAGTTCTGGCCCCTGTCTTCCGGGAAGATCTGCGACATGTTCGCCAGATACAGCCCGGCGATGGGCGTCCGGTGGGGAGGGACGCGTCCGGCGTTCTCCACCGTGAACACGGGCTGGGCATCGGCACCTTTGAAGACCCAGCGCCCCGTCACCCATGAGTCGTCGAACTCGGGGTTGATGCGGGCCAGGTAAGGTCGGTAAACGGCCCACAGCTCCTCGTCGCTCATGCTGAAGTAGGGATGCCCCTTCTCCAGGTAATTGGAGATGTAGAGCACGTGCTGGCCGCCGTAGTTCTCCGGGCCGATGAAGTTGGTGTGCTCCACCAGGGCCAGGAAGGGGAAACCGCGGTCGTTGATGTTCAGCCAGTAGAAGCGTGTGAGAGGGCGGCGCAGGGCCAGCACCATGCACAGGGCGTCCTGGTATGGTATGCCGCGGCAGAGGGCGACGTAGTCCTGGGGGAGCTGCGGGGCCAACTGCAGGAAGATGCGGTTGGCCACCGTCGCCACGACGGCATCGGCGGGTGCCGGGGTGCCGTCGGCCAGCAGGACGCCCGTGGCCCGTCCGTCCTCCACTATCACCCTCTGGACGGGCGTCGCGGCGTGCAGGTGTCCGCCCAGGGCACGGATGCGGGCCACCAGCTCGTCCACCATCAGGCCGAAGGACCCCAGCAGGTACCCCAGCACCTCCTTCTGCAACGGCCCGCCACGACGGGAGGAGAAGCGAAGGCGGACCTTGTTCCAGAGCCAGACCATGCTCACCTGGTCGGCCATGTCTCCGAACTTGCCACGGAAGAGGGGTCCCCATACCACATCCCAGTTGCGCTGGCCAGCGAAGCGCGAGACCCATTCGCGGGCGGTGATGCCCATGAAGCGATCGCCGTCCCGCTGCCTGCGGAGGTAGAGGCCCATGAGGCCCAGGCGAAGGCGGTCCAGCAGACCCACGGGAGTGAAGCGCAGCAGGTCGATGGGCGTTACGAAGGGGTAGAGGCGTCCCTGGTAGTAGATGCCCACCTTGGAATCGCGCCATACCAGCCGGGGCGACAGCCCCAGCTCCTCCAGCAGGGCGACGATGGTCGTGTCGGTGGTGAAAATGTGGTGATAGAAACACTCGATGCGCCCTCCGCCCACCTCAAAGGTCCGCACCAGCCCGCCCCACTCGGGGCCTGCCTCGTAGACGTGCACCTGGAAGCCCCGCTGCAACAGCCGGTAAGCGGCCGTCAGTCCCGCCACGCCGCCGCCGACGATGGCCACCCGTTTGCCCTCGCCGCTCAATCCCTCACCTCCGCAGTCGCCTCTTCGGCCGGCGCCAGCGCTGCCGTGGGCGAGAGCTGCACTGCCCACAGGAAGAGGAGGCCGACCACGATGACGGGCACCAGCAGCAGCCCATGGAGGGCCAGGGCGTAAGCCGAGGCTGTGCCGCTGGCCACCCCCACGGCCACCAGGACCTCTCGCGACGCCCACTCGAAGGGGCCGATGCCGCCCGAGGTGGAAGGGACGGTGATGGCCAAGTTAGCTGCCCCGGCCAGCACCAGGTAGACGGCGAACCCCTCCCGCAGGTCGAAGGCCCGGCCCACCAGGTAATACATGCCAGCCTCCAGCAACCAGGCTATTCCTCCGCACAGGGCCACCGCCACCAGCAGCAGGGGCGAGCGCAGGGCTGCCGTTCCCTCCAGAAAGGCGTCCACGGCACTCCGCAAGCGGGAAGCCAGCGTCGGAGGCAGGGGCCGCAGGAGCACGGCCAGCGTCCGCTCCACCGTCGGCCGGCGGGAGGCAGCCCAGTACAGCGCGGCAAAGCCGCCCGCCACCACGACCACGGCTCCTAGGGAGAGGGCCCGCAAATGCCCCTCCAGGCCCACGAAGGCGGCAGCCGAGGTCATCAGCACCAGCAGCACCAGCGCGTCCATCAGCCGCTCGCTGGCGATGGAGCCGAGCACGGACATCTTGCTCAGGCCATAGCGCTGGCCCATGACGTAGGCCCTCACCACTTCCCCCAGGCGGGCGGGCAACAGGTTGTTGGCCATGTAGCCGATGACCAGCACCGGATAGAGGGCGCCTGTCCCGAGGCGGGCCAGGTGACGCAGCAGCAGGCTCCAGCGCAGGCTCCGGAACCAGGCCGATACGAACCACAGGGCCACGGCGGGGACGGCCCAGCGGTAATCGGCCTCGCGCAGGGAGTCCCACAGACCCTCCAGGTCGGTACGAGCGAAGAAGAGGCCCAGGAAGAGGGCAGTGCCGGCCAGCCCCAGCCAGAGGCGTCCGCTGCGCAGCCAGCCCCGCATCATCCCGACCACGGCCGTCACAGGCCCCAGTATAGGCTGACGGGTCGGCTGGCAGAAGGGCCTGCGGCAGCCCTTGCCCGCGGCTGGTGAAAACAATTACAATGCCAGGGAAGGGCCATGGGACTCACTTCGCGTCACTCCTCTCGTTTCACTCCCATCGACTTCATCGAGGACGACACCGGCGTCGCGGCGCGCGTCCAGGCCCTCATCGCCGACCTGGAGCCCGACCGCGCCCAGATGCTGGAGGCCCTGCACCGCATCCAGCACGAGCTGGGCTACGTGCCCAGGGAGGCTGTCCCCTTCCTCGCTGCCAAGTTCAAGACCACCCCCGCCCTGGTATGGGGAACCATCACCTTCTACTCGGAGATACGGACCGAGCCGCCCCCCAGGGTGGAGGTCCAGTGGTGCAGCGGCCCCGCCTGCCTCCTCAAAGGCTCCCGCAACATCCGCCTTGCCCTCGAGGCGGAGCTGGGCTGCCGCATGAACGAGAGCACTCCCGACGGCGCCCTCGGCCTGCGTCTTGTCCAGTGCGATGGCACCTGTCACCTGGCACCCCTGGTGCGGGTGGGAGGACGCTACATCGGCCCCCTGACAGTAGCCTCGGCCATCGAGCTGGCCCGACGGCTGAAGCGGGAGGCACGGGGAGGATAGGATGGCCGACCCGCTGGAGGCCTATCGACAGCTTCAGGAGGCGGCACGCCCCGCCTGGGAGGCCGTAGTCCGGCCTGCCCGGCCCCTTTTCCGGGTCGCCATCTCCACCTGCACCCGTGCCGCCGGCGCCGACGAGACCCTGCGGGCCCTCCGCGAGGAGCTGTCGCGCCGGGGCGCCCAGGCCGATGTCCTGGTGGTGGGCTGCCCGGGACTGTGCTTCGCCGACCCCGTGGTGGACGTGCACCTGCCGGGCCTGCCCCGGGTCCTCTACGGACGCGTCACTGCCGACCAGGTGCCGCGCCTGCTGGATGCCGTGCTGGGCGAGGCCAAGGTGCTGCCGGACCTGGCCCTGGGCGTGGTCCTCTATGAGGAGGAGCGTTTGGAGGGCTACCGTGGCACCCCCGTGGAGGGGCTGCCAGACCTGGCCCAGACGGACTGGATGCGCCTCCAGGTGCGGCGACTCATGGCCAACGTGGGGCACATCGGTGCCGAGGAGATAGACCACTACATCGCCCGCGGAGGCTACGAGGGCCTGGCCAAGGCCCTGACCATGACCCCCGAGGAGGTCATCAAGGAGGTCCTGGACTCGGGGCTGTGGGGCAGGGGCGGTGCCGCCTTCCCCACGGGACGCAAGTGGGACTTCCTGCGGCAGGCCAGCGGCTCGCCCAAGTACCTCATCTGCAACGCCGACGAGGGCGACCCGGGTGCCTTCGTAAACCGCAGCCTCATGGAGGGCGATCCCCACCTGATCATCGAGGGCATGCTGATAGCCGCCCGTGCCACCGGCGCCTCCTACGGCTACATCTACATCCGCGACGAGTACCCGTTGCCGGTGGAGCGAATGCGTAGGGCGGTGGAACAGGCGCGGGAGCGGGGCCTCCTGGGCCGGAACATCCTCGGCTCCGACCTCACCTGCGACCTGGAAGTGGTGAGGGGCGCCGGCAGCTACGTCTGCGGCGAGGAGACGGGCCTCATATCCTCTCTGGAGGACGTGCGGGGAATGCCCAAGATCCGTCCGCCCTATCCCGCCCAGGCCGGCGTGTTCGCCAAGCCCACCAACGTCAACAACGTCGAGTCCTATGCCAACGTCCCCCTCATCCTGCGCCATGGTGCCGCCTGGTATGCCGCTGTAGGTAGCGAGCGCAATAAGGGCACCAAGATGTTCAGCCTGTCGGGACAGGTGCGGCGGGTGGGCGTGCTGGAGGTGCCCCTGGGCACGCCGGTGCGGGACGTCATCATGGTGGCTGCGGGAGGCCCGCCCGAAGGACGCAAGCTCAAGGGGGTCCAGCCAGGCGGGCCCCTGTCGGGCGTGGCGCCAGCCTCCCGCATACTGGCCGAGGACGGGCTCCCCCTGGAGCCGGAGCCCTTCCGCGAGATAGGCATGCTGATGGGCGCTGGCGGGCTGGTGGTCCTGGACGACTCCTCCTGCGTGGTCGACCTGGCCGTCTACTTCGAGTGGTTCGCCGAGGACGAGTCCTGCGGCCGCTGCACCACCTGCTTCGCTGGCACCAGGCGGCTGCAGGAGATATTGCGGCGCATCTCCCAGGGCGGCGGCCGTCCCGAGGACCTGGAGCTGCTGAGGCTGCTGCCCAACGCCATGCGCAACGCCAACTGCGCCCACGGACAGGCGGCACCGACCATCATTCTGTCGCTTCTGGACCTGTTCCAGGACGAGTTCCAAGAACACCTGTTGCACCGCCGCTGCCCGGCCAAGGCCTGTCGCGGGCTGGTGCGCTACGAGGTGGTGGCGCAGGACGAGTCGCTGGCGCAGGCCGCCGACATCTGCCCCACCCAGGCCATCGTCAAGGACGACGGCTCCTATCGCATAGACCAGGGGCGTTGCATCCGCTGCAACGCCTGCAAGGAAGTGGCCCCGCAGGCCATCGGCGTGCTGGACGCCTACGTCAGCTAGCGACCTCCACTGCGAGGACAGCCCCGAGTCCGCCGAGAGACCGTTGACCGTTACCGATAGGCCTCTGCCGCCCTATAATGAGCGGCAAAAAGGGGCCAGCGCCCCCGGTAGGCGGCGAGAGGGGAGGTCTGACATGGCCGAGGCGCCCATGCGGCGCCAGTACCTGGAGATAAAGCGCCGCTACCCCGACGCCATCGTCCTCTTTCGTCTCGGCGACTTCTACGAGACCTTCGACGACGATGCCCAGGTGGTGGCCCGGGAGCTGGGCATAGCCCTCACCTCGCGGCCAGTAGGGAAGGGCAAGCGGGTGCCCCTGGCCGGCATCCCTCATCAGTCGCTCGAGTCCCACCTAGCCCGCCTCATCGCCGCCGGCCACAAGGTGGCCATCTGCGAGCAGATGGAGGCCCCCGGGAAGGGGAAGCGACTGCTGCCGCGGGAGGTGGTTCGCGTCGTCACCCCCGGGACCGTGGTGGAGGAGGCCCTCCTGCCCCAGCGGGACAGCAACTATCTGGCTGCCCTGGTTATGGAGGGCGAGGAGGCCGGCATCGCCTACGCCGACGTCTCCACCGGCGAGTTCGCCTGCTGCCAGCTTCCCTCCCAGGAGGCGATGACCGAGCTGGAGCGGATACGGCCAGCCGAGCTGCTCTGCGGCGACGCCGCAGCACCCGAGGGCGTCCGCGTTTCGCCTCTGCCCGCCGACGCTCATGACCTGGAGGCGGCACGCGAGCGGCTCCTCGGCCACTTCGGGGCGCCGGGCCTCGATGCCCTGGGGCTGGACGGGGAACCGCTGGCCGTGCGCGCGGCCGCGGCCATCCTGGCCTATCTGGAGGAGAATCAACGCCCTGCCCTGTCGGGGCTGGTGCGCCTGCAGGTCTACAGCCCCGGCGCCTACATGCTGCTGGACGCTGCCGCTCGCCGCAACCTGGAGATCTTTCGTCCCCTGCGGGGCGACGACGGCGCCTCCCTGCTGTCGGTGCTGGACCTGACGCGCACCAGCATGGGCTCCCGGCTGTTGCGTCGCTGGCTGGGGCAGCCGCTGCTGGACGTGGAGGCGATACGACGTCGCCAGGACTGCGTGCAGGTGTTCTTCGACTCGGCGCTGCGCCGGGAGCGGGTGGCCCAGGTGCTGGCGCGCATGCCGGACCTGGAGCGTCTCATGACCCGCACCACCGCTGGCGTCGCCACCCCTCGCGACCTGGCTGCCCTGGGCCGGGGCCTCGCCCTGGTGTCCTCCTTGCGGGAGGCCCTGGACTGCGACCTGGAGCGAGTGCCCAGGGGGTCTCGGGTCCTGCTGGAAGACATGCTCGCCCGCCTGTCGCCCCTACAGGAAGTGGCCGACCTCATCGCCCGCGCCGTCGCCGACGACCCCGGCTCCTTCGAGGAGGGTGGGGTCATCCGCCCTGGCTTCTCGAAGGAGCTGGACGAACTGCGGGAGCTGCAGCGGGACGCCAGGCAACTGCTGGCCCAACTGGAGGCGCGAGAGCGGGAACGCACCGGCATCCGTTCCCTGAAGGTCGGCTACAACAAGGTCTTCGGCTACTACATCGAGGTCACCAGGGCCAACCTGCATCTGGTGCCCTCCGACTACGAGCGTCGACAGACCCTCACCGAGGCCGAGCGCTTCGTGACGCCGGAGCTGAAGGACCTGGAATACCGCATCCTGCACGCCCGCGAGCGGCAGGAGGCCCTGGAGAGAGAGCTCTTTCGCCAGGTATGCGCCCAGGTGTCCGCCTGGACGGGCCGTGTCCTCTCTCTGGCCCAGGCCGTGGCCGAGGTGGACGTCTACTGCGCCCTGGCCGGGGCCGCCGTCCGCTACGGCTACGTCCGGCCCGAGGTGGACGACGGCGACGAGATACGCATCGTTGATGGACGCCATCCGGTAGTGGAGCGGACCCTGCCGGAAGGGGCCTTCGTGCCCAACGACACCCATCTGTCGCGGGACGGGTGCCGGATCATGTTGCTCACGGGGCCCAACATGGCCGGCAAGTCCACCTATCTGCGACAGGTGGCCCTCATCGTCATCATGGCCCAGGTGGGCAGCTTCGTCCCCGCCCGTGAGGCGCGCATAGGTGTGGTGGATCGCATCTTCACCCGTATCGGTGCCAGCGACGACATCGCTGGCGGCCGCTCCACCTTCATGGTGGAGATGGTGGAGACGGCAGCCATGCTGCACGGCGCCACCCCACGCTCGCTGCTGCTGTTCGACGAGATAGGCCGCGGCACTTCCACCTACGACGGCATGGCCATCGCCAGGGCGGTGGTCGAGTTCCTGCACAACCGTCCCGAGGTAGCGGCCAGGACCCTTTTTGCCACTCATTACCATGAGCTGGTGGACCTGGCGGCCTTCCTGCCGCGGGTGCGCAACTACCACGTGGCGGTGGCCGAGGAAGGAGGCCGCATCGTCTTCCTGCACCGGGTGCTGCCGGGAGGCGCCGACCGCTCCTACGGGGTGCAGGTGGCGGAGCTGGCTGGCCTGCCGCGGCCGGTAGTGGCCCGCGCCCAGGAGCTATTGCAGGAGATGGAGTCGGCCTCCCGTCAGCGGTTCCAACGCCGTCGGGGCCGGGGCGAGCCGGCGGTGCAGCTGCCGCTGGCCGTGGACGGCCTGGGCCTGCTGGAGGAGCTGGCCTCCCTGGACGTGGACTCTCTCACGCCGCTGGAGGCCATCACCCGACTCTACGAGCTTCGCGAACGGGCACGCCGTGGCCTGGGGCGGGGGGACGCTGTGCCTTCCCGCAGAGGCGTATAATGGGGCAAACGTCAGGGCAAGCGAGTTGGGAGGGTGCCATGACGCGGCTGCGCATTCCGGCCGGCCCGGAGGAGATGACGGCGGACTGGCTCACCCACGCCCTGCGCCAGGGAGGGGCGTTGCGGGAGGCCCAGGTCACGGGCTTTGATGTGGAGGCCATCAGCGAGGGGGTCGGCCTCATCGGCCAGGTGCTGCGCATCCGCCCCCGCTATGACCGCCGTGAGGAAGGAGCCCCTTCGTCTCTGGTGGCCAAATTCCCCGCCCCCGTGCCCGAGAACCGGGAGATAGGGCGGCTGTTCCGATTCTACGAGCGTGAGGTCCGCTTCTATCAGGAGCTGGCAGGCAGGGTAGGCATCGCGACCCCCAGGCCCTACTACGCGGCTATGGACCTGGAGCGGGGCGACTATGCCCTTCTGCTGGAAGACCTGGCGCCAGGACGGCGCCTCGGTGACCAGGTGGCCTCCTGTCCTCTGGAGGACGCCGAGCTGGCCGTCCGCGAGGCGGCGCGCCTCCATGCTACCTGGTGGCAGCATCCCCGCCTGGGCGAGCTGGAATGGATGCCCTTCGTCAACGACCCGGTCAACAAGGCGGCCCAGCAACAGTTCTGGCAGTCGTGGGAGCCCTTCATGCAGCGCTTTGCCGACCGCGTGCCGCCCTGGCTGCCCGAGGCCGCACGCAAGCTGGGCGAAAACATCGAGGCCATCCTGGACGACTTCGCCAGGGAGCCTCGCACCATCCTGCACGGGGACTACCGCCTGGACAATATGTTCTTCGGGCAGGAAGGGGGTCGCCCTACCCTGGCTGTCGTAGACTGGCAGATCACCTGTCGTGGTCGGGCCACCTTCGACGTGGCCTATTTCACCTGTACCAGCCTCGATGTCGAGCTGCGCCGCCGCCACGGCCTGGGTCTGTTGCGCCTCTACCATCGCACTCTCATGGAGGAAGGGGTGCGGGACTACAGCTTCGAGCAGTGCCTGCACGAGTATCGCGTGGGCGCCTTTTTCTGCCTGGTCTACGCCGTCATCGCCGGCGGCTCTCTGGACTGGGCCAACGAGCGGGGCGCTGCCCTGGCCACGGCCATGGTGGACCGCACCGTCTCCGCCATTGCCGACCTGGAGGCGATGGATGCTGTCTGAAGCCGTCGCATAGGGCCATGCCCATTCGCGAGCTCCCGAGAGAGGTGGTAGAGCGCATCGCCGCCGGCGAAGTGGTGGAGCGGCCCGCCTCGGTGGTCAAGGAACTGGTAGAGAACTCGCTGGACGCCGGCGCGCGACGCATCGCCGTGGAGGTGCGGGGCGGGGGCCTGGAGCTGGTGCGAGTGAGCGACGACGGCTGCGGGGTCCCCGCAGAGGAGCTGGAGCTGGCCTTCGCCCGCCACGCCACCAGCAAAGTCTCCAGCAGCGAGGACCTGCAACGCATCGTCACTCTGGGCTTTCGAGGGGAGGCGCTGCCTTCCATCGCCGCCGTGGCCGATGTGGAGATGGCCTCCCGCCCCCGGGGGGCCGAGGCAGGCTCCTGGCTGCGGCTCGAGGAGGGGCGGCCGGTGGCCCGAGGCCAGAGGGGAATGGCCCCTGGCACAGTGGTCAGCGTGTGGAGGCTCTTCGCCCGCCATCCGGCGCGTCGCAAGTTCCTGCGCTCGCCCGCCAGCGAGGCCTCTCTCATCGCCCAGGTGGTCTCCCACTATGCCCTGGCCTACCCCGAGGTGCGCTTCCAGTTGGTGGTGGACGGGCGGAAGGCCCTCTCCACCCCTGGCTCGGGCAGCCTGCGGGATGCCGTGGCCGCGGTCTATGGCCATCAGGTGGCCTCGGCCCTCCTGGCGGTGGACTGGGAGCGCGAGGGGGTGGGGGTGGAGGGCCTGGTCTCGCCGCCGCAGTTGGCGCGGGCCAGCCGCACCTACCAGAGCTTCTTCGTCAACCGACGCTGGGTCCAGAACCGGCGCCTCTCCTTCGCCCTGGAGGAGGCCTATCAGGGGCTTTTGCCTGCCGGCCGGCACCCCATCGCCGTCCTGGGCATACGCCTGCCGCCCGAGGCGGTGGACGTCAACGTGCACCCAGCAAAGGCAGAGGTGCGCTTCCAGGACGAGCATGCCGTCCTCTCGGCCGTAGCCAGGGCGGGGCGGGAGGCGCTATTGGCGAAAGCTCCCGTGCCCAGGGCCCCCGCAGTCTCGCCGCCTCCGTCGCTCTCTCCGTCGGACGGGGTGTCGCCGGCGCCCGCTCTCTGGGCGGCCGAGGCGTCCCCTCGCCCGGAGGACGGGCACACTCCGCGTCGTGCCCTGCCCTTGCTGAGGGTGGTGGGCCAGATAGCCAACCTTTACATAGTGGCCGAAGGACCCGAGGGGATGTATCTCATCGATCAGCATGCCGCCCACGAGCGCGTCCTTTACGAGGAGGTGCTGGCGCGGCGGCAGGGGTGCGGCCCTATATCTCAGGGGTTGCTGACGCCCGTGGCGGTGGAGCTGTCGCCTGCCCAGGAGGCGCTGCTGCAGGAATGCCGGGATGCCCTGACGGCCAACGGCTTCCTGTTGGAACAGTTCGGCGAACGGGGCTACCTGTTGCGGGCGGTGCCCGCTCTGCTGGGGGACAAGGAGCCGGCAGCGGCCTTGCTGGCCGTGCTGGACCGCATGGCCCAGGACCGGCCCCCCGAGGGCATCGACCGGGTGGCGGCGGCCGTAGCCTGCCATGCGGCCGTGCGCGCCGGCAAGACCCTCTCGCAGGAAGAAATGCAGGAGCTGGTGCGACGTCTGGAGGAGGCAGAGGTGCCCCACACCTGTCCCCACGGCCGACCCACCATGCTCCAGATCAGGGCCGACGAGCTGGCGAAGGGGTTCGGGCGTCGTTAGATGGGGCGCAGGCGGTAGCTGGTCTCGTCTCCCAGCTCGACGACCAGCACCTGGCCGGTGCGGGACGGGGACCCCGAGTAGGCGGCCACCACCCCGCCGGCGCTGACGTCGGCGTGCAGGTCCCAGTGGCCCAGGGCCACATAGTCACGGCCCGAGGCGGCGATGTCTTCGGGGAAGATGAGATAGCTGCGGCCCAGGTCGTGGCGGTCGCGGACGTAGTGGCCGTGGGCCATGGCCACCTGCCAGCGCTCGGGGCCTCGGGGCGGCAGCTCGGCCAGCGGACGACAGTCATCGTAGTCCACGTGAGGGCGCCCCCAGAGGGCCAGGTCTAGGGAGGGCAGGCGAACCGTCTCGCCTTCGGGCGAGCGGACGATGTGCACATTGGCGGCCCCGGCGCAAGCCCGCTCCAGCCGGCGATAGACCGAGTCGGCCGTGTAGCAGTCGTGGTTGCCGGGCAGGAAGACTACCGGCAACGTCAGCGATGTCAACATGCGGGCCACCGCGGTCACCAGGGCATCGCCCACACGGTTGCTGTCGAAGATGTCGCCCACCAGCAAGAGAGCATCGGCCCGCTCCGCCAGGGCGGCGGCAACCACCCGCTCCAGCAGCGGCAGGCCGTGGTCAGCGTCGCGCCCGTGCCAGGAGCCGTAGGCTGCTCCCAGGTGCAGGTCGGAGGTGTGCACGAGGCGCGGCGGGCGACCGGCCATCGGTCAGGACGCCTCCAGCGATTCGGCCAGGTAGGGCGGGAGGGCCATGGACGCCAGATAGACGTCATAGGAAAGGTAGCGCGGGGGCCCGTCCACGTCCTGCAGTCGGCGCTGAAAGGCGGCCCGCGTCAGGCGGCGAAGGGGCTTCTGGGAGGCCAGCAAAAAGGCGTAGAGGCCCGCCTGGTACGAGGGCACCATGGCCGTATGCAGGCGGACATGGGGGAAGACCTGGCCCAGGGTGGCCCGCAACCGCCGCACCCATTCGCTCTGATAGGTGAGGGAGCCGCTCTGGACCGAGACGATGCCCCCGCTGCGCATGGCGCGGCGCACGTCCTCGAAGAAGGGGACGGAGTAAAGGGGGTTGGACGGACCGTCGCTGGTAGGGTCCGTCAGGTCGATGATGACCACATCGAAGCGGCGCCGGTAGCGGCGCACCCACTCCAGCCCATCGCCGATGATGAGCTGGGCGCGGGGGTCGTCGAACGCCCCCTGCGACACCGAGGGCAGGAAGCGTCGGCTGACCTCCACCACTCGCTCGTCCAGGTCGACCATGACCGCTCGGCCCAGGGAGCGGAAGCGCAGGACCTGACGCAGGGCACCGCCGTCCCCGCCGCCGATGATGAGGGCCTCTCGCGGCCTGCCCACCTGGAGGCAGGGTAGCAGGGCCACCATTTCGTGGTAGACGAACTCGTCGGCCTCCGTCGTCTGGACTATGCCGTCCAGCAACAGGGCGCGGCCGAAGCTGCCCAGGTCGAAAACTTGTATGTGCTGGTAGGGGGAGCGTTCCTGGTGCAGGATGCGATGGACGCGCAGCTGGGTGCGCAGGTTCTGATCCCAGTAGGGCGGCAGCTCCTCAGTGAACCAGAAGGGTTCCTGGGTGCCGCCCTCAGTGGAGGCGCCCTGTTCCCGGGCCACGACGCACCTCCTGCACCGACATGCGCCTCGCCCCCACGGCCTCCTTCAGCAGCTCCAGACCACGGTAGGGGTCCATGCTGGGGCCGCAGGTGAAGATGTCCACGGCGGCATAGCCCAGCTCGGGCCAGGTGTGAATGGACATGTGGGACTCGCCCAAGAGGGCCACCGCCGAGACGCCGTGGGGCTTGAAGGCGTGGGACTTGATGCCCAGGAGGGTGCCCCCGGCAGCCCTGACCGCCTCCGTCAGGGCCCTCACCAGGTAGCGACGACGGTTGAGGGCCTCCCGGTCGCATTCCCACATCTCGCACAGGAGATGGATGCCCAGGGCCAGGACGGCCGCGTCTCTCTCCTGGTAGGTGACCTGTGCCAGCCTCTCCATCGCTCCTAGTCCAGTCCCAGTTCTCGCTTCAGGCGTTGCACGCCTTCTACCATGACGCGCAGCTTGGCCTCTGCCTCCTCGGGGGTGCGGGTCTTCAGGCCGCAGTCGGGCAGGACCCACACCTGTTCGGGCGGCAGCAGCTTCAGCACACGTTTCATGTCTTCCACCACCTCCTCCACCGATTCCACTTTGTGGTTGTGCACGTCGGTGACGCCTACCCCCAGCACCTTGTCGGAAGGCCAGGGGTGCTCCTCCAGCAGCTTCAGGTACTGGAAGCCGGTGTTCTTGAAGGCCAGGTGTATCTGACGCACCGGCAGCCGCAGCATGTCCGGATAGATCTTCTCGATGGGACCGTAGCAGATGTGGGTGTGGAACTCGCAGTCGATGCCCTCTACCACCCGCCGGAAGGCTTCCACCGCCATGTCGAAGTCCTCCTCCGGACGGGTGTGGATGGCCGGCTCGTCGATCTGGATATAGCGACAGCCGGCCGCCACCAGGGCCTTAACCTCCTCGCGGATGACCAGGGCCATGTCCATGACGGCCTCTTCCCTGGTGGGGTAGTACTCGTTGAAGGACCACTCCACCATGGTGTAGGGGCCGGTGAGCATGCCCTTCACCGGGCGGTCGGTGAGGGACTGGGTGAAGCGCCACATGTCCACCGTCATGGGCCCGGGCCAGCGCAGCTTGCCAGCGATGATGGGCTTGTGATAGTAACGGTTGCCATAAGAGCGGACCAGACCGCCCAGCTTCATGCCCTCGATGACCACGCCGCCCGGCTCGCCAGCGAAATAGGCCACCATATCGCCCCGCTCCTGCTCGCCGTGCACCAGGACGTCCAGCCCCACCCGCTCCTGCACGCGCACCCAGTATTCGGTGGCCTTGCGCTCCAGTTGACGCAGCTCCTGCACGTCCAGCTTGCCCTGGGCGTAGGCGTTGCGGGCCCGCACCAGGTAATCGGGCTTGGGGTAGGAGCCGACAGCGCTGGTGAGCAGTGCCTCCCTCATATCAGGCCTCCACCCCCAGGGCCTGGCGGGCTGCATGGGCACCCTCGGCCAGGCGGCGCAGCTTGTCCTGGGCCACCTCCCGCGGCAGGTATTCCAGGCCGCAACTGGGATTCAGGTAGAGGCGGTCGGGCGGGACGATGCGGGTCAGGTGCCGCACCGCCGCCACTATCTCCTCCACCGATTCCAGGCGGGTGTTGCGTCCGTCCACGATGCCCGCCCCCAGCTTTCTGTCGGTCGGGAAGGTATGCTGGCCCAGTACCTGCCAGTTCCGGGGCTGGGACACCAGGTCGATGCCGATGGTGGTCACGGGCAGCTCCAGGAGCTGGGGGTAAACGCGCTCGATGCTCCCGAACCAGGTGTAGAGGGCCGTCTCGCAAGTGACCCCGTCCAGCATGATTTGCAGGGCCCTGCGCAGCAGGGGCAGGTCCTCCGGATGCCAGAGGATCAGGGGCTCGTTCACCTGGACGATGGGCGCGCCGGCCTCCGCCAGGGCCCTCACCTCGGGGGCCAGGGCCTCGGCCAGGGCTATCACCAGGCGGCCGTGGTCCCGGTAGTGTTCGTCCTGCGAGAGCCGTGCCAGGGTGATGGGCCCGGTGACGATGGCCTTGACCGGGCGGGGGCTATGCTCCTGGGCGAAACGCCAGTCGTGGACCAGGAAGGTCTCCCGGTGCCGGATCTCTCCCACCACCACCGGCTGCCGGAAGTAGGTGTTGGTGTCCAGGTAGCGGACCAGGCCGTTGATGTTGAAGCCCGAGAGGCGGCGGGCGATGTAGGTCTGGTCGTCCTCCCAGCGTATCTGCCCGTCGGTGACAATATCGATGCCGGCCTCGACCTGCTCCTGGATGACCTCGATGGTCACCTCGTCCTCGATCCTCGCCAGTTCCTGGCGAGAGATCTCGCCCCGCTCGTAGCGGGCGATGGCCTGGCGCAGGCGGGCCGGCCTGGGGCGGTTGGGGATCTTCGGGTAGTGTCCTACGACCGTCGTCAGCATCTGACCGCTTCCGTTGGGGAAGTCACCTTCCCCAGCCTAAGGGCCCTGTCTCTCCTCCTCTTTTCGAGCGCCTCGCAGGCGCTCCAGTTCGGCCTCCACTTCTTTCAGCTCCTCTTCCAGCTCCTGCTTGGCCTGCCGGAGGTCCTGATGATATTCCTCCAGCCAGCGGCGGTAGTCCCGCAGGAGCGAGAAGGGGCGGTGGCCGTGGCGGTGCCAAGGGCCGCCCCAGGCTCCGTGGAAGCCCCTCAGCCAGAAGCCGAAGGGCGCGTAGAAGCCGAACCGGAACCAGCGCCTGCGCATCCGCCCGTCCCGTTTTTACACAGAGAAAGGGCCGAGCCCGACCTCGGAAGGCGTCGACCCCCTCTTCTGCTGAGCAAGAGAAAGTCTAGCACCGGCACCCCCCCGCGTCAACCGACAGGACGCCCTTTCACCCTTTTGTGAGGGGCGCCCCCGAGCGCCGCTGCGGGAGGCCTTCGCGGTCCCTCCGATCGGCTCGGGCCGCTAGCGGCGCACGCGGATCTTCTGCGCCACCTTCAGCCCCAGGGGCACCTGCTGCCCGTCCGACTCCACCACCATCAGGTCGCTGGGGGGCACCATCTCCAACACCCGCACCCTGTGGCCAGGCATGATACGTCCCCGCTCCAGATAACGCAGCAGGTCAAGGTCTTCCTCGAGCTCCTCCGAGATGAACTCTATGGTGGCCTCCTCCCCTGCGGCCAGAGAGGCCAGGGGGACCAGGTCGGGCGGCAGGGTGGCCCCGGAGCCAGGGATGGGACTGCCGTGGGGGCAGGTGGTGGGGTTGCCCAACAGGGCTACGATGCGCTCCTCCAGCCTGGGGGTGAGGGCATGCTCGAACAGGTGTGCCTCCTCGTGGCAGTCGGCCCAGCCCAGTCCCAACACGTCCGTCAGGAAGCGCTCCGCCAGTCGGTGCCGGCGCACTATGTCCTCAGCCAGACGCTTGCCCTTCTCGGTGAGGTGGATCACCTTCTTGCTGTCCAGGGTCACCAGGCCATCGCGGACCATGCGCTGGACGGTGGCCCAGGCAGTGGGCGGTGTGACCCTCATGCGACGGGCCAGGCGGGCGGAGAAGACCGTTTCCCCCTCGCCCAGCAAGCTGTAGATGGCGTGCAGGTAGTCCTCGACAGTAGGAGTGGGTGTGTCGCTGCTAATTCCAGACCTGGGGGCCATCGCTAACACCTCCTTCAGGGAGGATACAAATAGAAACTCTCGGCGTCAACCTAATTTCAATTCCTCCCCCACCGGCCCTTTTCCTATCTCAGGAGGCAGGGCGCAGGGTTTACAGGAAGGCTCTGGGGGATACAATATCGATGGGCGCCCCAGTAGCTCAGTTGGAAGAGCGGCGGCGTCCTAAGCCGCGGGCCGGGGGTTCGAGTCCCTCCTGGGGCGCCAGCCCGACACCATCTCCACGGTGTTATCGTTTCCCCGCGAATGCGCAGAAGGGAGGCGCCGCCATGAACCTTCAGCGTGTGGGCAGCCGACTGGACCCGCAGGAGCTGCGCCAGTATGTGGGACGACGGGTGCGGCTGGAGCTGGACCCCGCCTCGCCCTTCGGCCCCGTGCTGGTCGGCACCCTGGTGGGGGTCGTGGACGCGCTGGACGGGCTGGTGGCGATGCTGGAGCCGGAGGGTCGCCCGGGCGCCCGTCTCTCCTGCCACTATCACTATATCCGCTCCATCGTGCCTGCCTGACCGGTCAGCTGCTCAGGGCTGCCGATTGACACATAGCATCGGCCACATATACTGAGGGTCGGCCCATAGGGGCATTCTGGCTATTCGGCGTATGCCATGGACGTTGCCGAGGCCCCGCTGCTGGAGACCCGTGCCCTGACCAAGAGCTTCGACGGTCTGCGGGCAGTGAACAGATGCACCCTGCGGCTGAGGCGGGGCACCATCACTGGCCTTATCGGCCCCAACGGCGCTGGCAAGACGACCCTCTTCAACCTCATCACAGGCTTCCTCCGCCCCACATCGGGGGCCATTTACTTCAGGGGAGAACGTATCGATGGCCTGCCGCCACACCAGGTGTTCCGTCGCGGGATAGCCCGCACCTTTCAGATACCCCGTCCCCTGGGGAGCATGACGGTGCTCGAGAACCTGATGTTGGTGCCCCCTGGCCAGAAAGGTGAGCTGCTATGGAACGTATGGCTGCTTCCGGGGCAGGTGGCCCGCCAGGAGGAGGAGATCTTCGAAAAGGCCATGTCGGTGCTGGACTTCGTGGACCTGGCCCACCTGCGGGACGAGTATGCCGCCAACCTGTCCGCCGGGCAGAAGAAGTTGCTGGAGCTGGCCCGCACCCTCATGTGCGACCCGGAGCTGGTGTTGCTGGACGAGCCAGGGGCCGGCGTCAACCCCGTCCTCATGCGTCGCCTGGTGGCCGCCATCGAGGAGCTTTGCCACCGACGGGGCATCACCTTCTTCATCATCGAGCACGATATGGACCTGGTAATGCGCCTGTGTAACCCCATCATCGTCATGAGCAGCGGCGAGGTCATCGCCGAAGGCACCCCCGAGGAGATCAGGTCGGACGAAAGGGTCCTGGAGGCCTATCTTGGCGGACAGTACCTCCAAAGCGACCGTCCTTGAGGTCTCAGGCCTGGTGGCAGGCTACGGCGAGGTGCAGATCCTCCACGGGGTCTCGCTGCGCGTGGCCGAGGGGGAGATGGTGGCCGTCATCGGCCCCAACGGCGCTGGCAAGAGCACCCTGATGAAGGCTATCGTGGGGCTGGTGCGGCCTCAGGCAGGGCGGGTGCTGCTGCGAGGTCAGGACATCACCGGCCTGCCGCCGGAGCAGGTGGTGGCCAGGGGCATCTGTTACGTCCCCCAGGCCGACAACGTTTTCCCGTCCCTGACCGTCCAGGAGAACCTGGAGATGGGCGCCTACCTGGTGCCCAAGCAGGTGAAAGAGCGGCTCGAGAGGGCCTTCGCCCTTTTCCCCGAGCTGGCCCAGCGTCGTCACGAGCGGGCGGGGCGCCTCTCGGGGGGGCAGCGCCAGATGCTCGCCCTGGCCCGTGCCCTGATGCTGGACCCGCAGGTGCTGTTGTTGGACGAGCCCTCGGCCGGGCTGGCACCGCGCATGGTAGAGGTGGTCTTCGCTAAGGTTAGAGAGATCAACGCGGCAGGGACAGCTGTCCTCATGGTGGAGCAGAACGCCCGCGAGGCCCTCAAGCTGGCCCATCGCGCCTATGTGCTGGCCATGGGCCAGAACCGGCTGGAAGGGCCGGCCCAGGAACTGCTCGGAAGCCCAGAGGTGGCCCGCTCCTATCTGGGAGAATAGCCCGTGACGGCCGCCGCCCGCGCCTTCGTCCAGTCGAGCTGGCAGGAGTTGCGTTACCGCGCCGATGCCCTCAGCGGGGCTTTGCTGTGGGCCCTGGTGGTCTCCTTCCTGGTTGGTTCGGCCGTGTCCAGCCCCGATCACTTCGCTGTGGGGCTAGTGGTGGGCAGCGTATACGCCCTGGCCGCTCTGGGGCTGACGCTGGTCTACGGCGTCCTGCGGTTCGCCAACTTCGCCCACGGCGACCTGATGATGCTGGGGGGCTACCTGGCCTACTTCGCCCTGACCGGAGCGGTGGTGGGGACGCGTCGGGATGTGCATTTGCCCCGGGCCCTGGACTCGCTGCCCGGCGCCAGCGAACGCCTGGGCGATCTCACCTTCGGCTACGGCTTGCTGGTAGCTGCCGTGCTGTCGGCCCTGGCCCTGGGCCTCCTGTGCATCGGCCTGGACCGCCTCGTCTACCGGCCCCTGCGCAGGCGACGGGCGGGCGTGGTTATCCTGGCGGTCGCCTCTCTGGGCCTGGCCATCGGCCTGCGCAGCCTCATGCTCATGGTCTGGGGGCCCAATCCTCGCCTTTACGTGGAGGGGGTGTTTCCGGCCCACCGCTTCCCGTTCGGGGTGTTGCTGAAGTCGGACCAGGTCTTCACCTTCGCAGTGGCTGTGGCCCTGGCGGGCCTGGTCTATCTGCTGCTGTTCCGTACCCGCCTGGGCAAGGCCATGCGCGCCCTGGCCGACAACCCCGACCTGGCCCGCGTGTCGGGCATAGACACCGAACGGGTCACTGTGGCCACCTGGGCGCTGGCCGGGGCGCTGATGGCCGTGGCCGGAGTGCTGCTGGCCCTGCAGGCCCAGCTGAACCCTCAGCTGGGCTTCGTGGTCCTGCTGCCGGTGTTCGCTGCTGCCATCCTGGGAGGCATCGGCAACCCGGTGGGTGCCCTGCTGGGGGCGATGGTGGTGGCCACGGCCCAGGAGACCTCGGTGGGGTGGGAGATATTCGGCAGGCAACTGGACCCGACCTACAAGCCGGGGGTGGCCTTCGTCATCCTGATCGCCATCCTGCTGTTGCGGCCCAGGGGGCTGCTGGGGGCTAAGACGTGATGCGCCGCGACCTGTGGCCCACTCTGCTGGCCTTTCTGGCGGTGACGGCGGCGGTAATCATCATGCCCGCCGAGCGCTCCGGCTGGGACTGGGGTGGGGTGCTGAGCTTCCTCACCGCCTTCGCTGTGACGGTGGCCATCTATTCGCTGTTCACGCTGGGACTGAACGTGCAGTGGGGCTATGCCGGGGTGTTCAACTTCGGGGTGGTGGCGTTCTTCATGCTCGGGGCCTATGCCGCCGCCGCCTTCACCAAGGAGCCGGCGGCAGGCGGGTTCGACACCTACGTAGGCGGGCTGGGGCCGAAGCTCTCGCCTCCCTTCCTGCAGGGCGAGGAGTGGGTGCCCTTCCTGGTGGGCGCTCTGGCGGCGATGGCCATGTGCGGAGCGCTGGCCTATCTGCTATCGTTCCCCGCCCTGCGGCTGCGAGAGGACTACCTGGCCATCGCTACCATCGGCATCGCCGAGCTGATGCGCAATGTGGTGGTGGCCGAGCGGGGGCTGGTCAACAGCGAACGGGGCCTGAAAGGGATCCCGCGCCCCTTCTATTCGCTGTTCAGCCCCGACGACTATCAATATTTCTACCTGCTGTTAGCGGTGGCGGTGCTGGCGCTGGTCTTCTTCGCCGCCGAGAGGGCGCTACGCTCCCCGTGGGGAAGGGTGTTGAGGGCCCTGCGGGAGGACGAAACGGCGACCGCCGCCAGCGGCAAGGACGTTACGGCCTTCCGTCGCCAGGCCTTCGTGGTGGGGGCCATGATCATGGGCCTGGGCGGGGCGGTATACGCCTATGAACGGGGAGCGGTATCTCCCGACACCTTTACGCACTTCGCCGGCACGTTCATCTTCTGGGCCATGCTCATGGTGGGCGGGAGCGGCAATAACCGTGGCGCCGTGCTGGGCGCCTATGTGGTGTGGGGGCTGTGGATCATCAGCCTGCAGTTGCTGGGCTATCCCCTGCCCGAGGCGCTGCGGGTGCGCATATTCTACATTCGTGACCTGTTGCTGGGCGCTCTGCTGGTGTTGGTGCTGCTGGTGAGGCCCCAGGGGCTGCTGCCCGAGGAACGCAGGGTGTCCATCTGGGTCGAGAGGCTGCTGCGACGCCGTCCGCCGGAAAGGGAAGGGGCGCAACCCCTCGCCGGCCGCGCCCCGGAAGCCTGAGCGCCATCGCATCTCGTGGACTACTGGCCCACGGTTAAGCGTCCCGCCATCCCTTGTGCCTGGTGAAAGCGACAGACGAAGTCGACGGTACTGGTAGGCGTGAGGGTTACGGTGCGCTCTTCCCCTGGCTGTAACTCCACGTCCACCCCCAGCGACTCGATGGTGAAGGTATGGGGGTTGCGCCCTTCGTTCTCGATGCGGATGGTGAGGGGCTGACCAGCCTGTGCCTTTATCTCTTGCGGCTCGAAGTAGAAGTCGTCAGCCTCCAGAGAGATGCCCTGTTCTGATCCTCCGCCGCAGGCGGTGGCTATGAGCAACGTCAGCGAGGCCGCTGCGACTATGGCCAGCAGGCAGATGCTTCCACGGGCCACGATATACCTCCCTATCAGGTCTCCCGGTATGGATACGCGCCTGCGCAGTAAACGGATCCACTGGCTAAAGCAGTCGCGCAGCCGAAGGCGGTGCAGCCAGGGCTCGGCCGTGGTCCCGGCATGGGCCATGCTGGGGTCGCGCAGGCTGATGTGACTGCGCCTTCTCTCCGGCGCGACCTCCCCGTGGAGAAAAAAGGGCGGGAGGCGACGCGCTCTGGAGGCCGCGACAGCCACCGGCGTGGCGAACTACCCGACGGGATTGGAACCCTTCTAAAAACGAAGCCAGCCCAAACAATTAGTGTAGGCCAAGGCTTGACATTTGGTGACACTAATGTCATCGTTGAGGATAGGCTACACTGTGCGGACGAGAACGGTGGCCTTGCGTATTTCGGGTCTGGCACGTTGCTGGACGGCTGCCTGCCGTCGTCCGGCGGCTTTCATCCCTCTTTGGAGGAGACGGGCATGCCTTACTCGGCGCTGGTGACCTTTCGTGAGGGACTGGAGGCGGCCCTGGTCCTGGCCATCGTCCTGGGATACCTGAAGCGGGTGGGACAGCAGAGGCACCAGGGCGCCGTGTGGGCGGGCACGGCCGTGGCCTTCCTGGTCAGCGTCGCAGCGGCTGCTGCCCTGCAGGCGCTGGCGGTGGAGCTACCCCACCGTGCCCAGGAGGCCCTGGAGGGAGGGGCCATGCTGCTGGCCGTCTGCGTGCTCACCTGGATGGTTTTCTGGATGCATCGGCAGGCGGCCACCATCGGCCGGGAGCTGAGGGCGAAGGTGGACGCTGCCCTGGGCTCCGGGTCTGTGGCAGCCCTTGCGCTCCTCTCCTTCTCGGCTGTGGGGCGCGAGGGCCTGGAGACGGCCCTTTTCCTCTTTGCAGGCAGCGCCAGCTCGACCGCTCCGGCCCTTTACTGGGCAGGGGCTGGGCTGGGCCTGGCGTTGGCGGTGGCTGTGGGCTACCTCGTCTACGTCTCGTCGGGGATGGTGCCGGTGCGGGCCTTCTTCGGCCTGACCTCCATCGCCCTGGTGGTGCTGGCTGCGGGGCTGCTGGCCAACGGCCTGAAGGAGCTGCACGAGGCCAGGGTGCTCTCGGCTCTCGGCCCGCGCCTGTGGGATACCTACTCGTTGCTTCCCGATAACTATGGCCCAGGGGAGCTGCTGGGCGCTGTCTTGGGCTACGATGCCAGCCCCTTCTTGGGGCAGGTGGCCGCCTATCTCGTCTACCTGGCCGTGGCTGTGGTCCTGTTCGTCCTGGCCGGGGTCGCGGGGCATGCCGCGCCGCAGAAGAGGCCGGTTGTGCAGCAGTCGAGGAGGTGACCGATGCGCTTCATTCCGCTGGCCCTGGCCATTGCGCTGGCTGCCAGCGCCCTCGCCTGCCAGGGGGAGGCTGGCAGAGAGATAGCCATCACGGCGGGCGAGAGGCCCGACGGCAGCATGTATTACGAGCCGGCCCAGGTGCAGGTGCGGCCCGGCGAGAAAGTGACCTTCGTCATAACCAACCGAGGCAGCCAGGATCACGAGTTCGAGAGCGACGAGGCCAGCATCGAAGAGGTGGTTGTGCCGGCAGGGCGCACGCGCAGGGTCCACTGGCAGGCCCCGTCACGCCCCCAGACCTTTCCCGCCTACTGCGACCTCCCCGGCCACCGGGAGGCGGGCATGGAGCTGACCATCGTGGTCCAGGAGTGAGGCCGCGATGGCTGCCTGCGTCCTGGGCAGCCTCCTCCGCTAAGCACTACAAAAGTATTCGGTCCAGCGACTATCCGCTCCCAGGATGCGGGCTCGGCCTTTGCCCATGCCGCTGAGGCTCACTACCCTCGTCTACTGCTGTTTTCGTCGCGTCAGCATGTCGAAGCGGGCGACCTATATGAGCCTTTTCTCTAGGCCCAGGGCCTGAAGGGATGTTGCGACGGGGACTTTTTCTGTCTCTTGACGTGCTCCGCCAGCTCCGAAAAGGGAAGAGCGATCTCAGGCTCTTGCTATGAGGCAGCGCGGAGCGGTCCAACGTGCGAAGGGTGTGCGGTCGTGTCAAGATTTATGTGTAAGCGTCTGTGTACGGGGGGCATACCTTTCCCGAAGCATCCCTTCCAACACCTCCTGCACCTCGGCAAAACCCTTCAACCTCCGCTCCGCCCACCTCCCTTCCTGCCGCTCAGACTC